>JBMYJC010000407.1:0-2020 GCA_049594055.1 Luteibaculum sp.
CTCATCCTCCAATAAAGTGGCCTTCTTTTCATTAAAATATTGATCCAATTCTGCCCGGTGCTCCCAAAATTCATTCCAGGAAACAATGGATTGGAGATTAGTTGGAATTAAATTCTCAATATCCACATCTTCCAGGTTTAGTTGGGCGCCACACTCGCGGGCCAGAATTAAAAGTTTACGGCCCACATCCAAGCCATTAAGGTCCTCACGGGCATCTGGCTCAGTATATCCCTGCTTCCCTGCTTCCTCAATTAAGTCACTAAATGAGACCTCCTCAACGGAAAAACGATTGAATAAATAACTCAAGGATCCACTAAAAACCCCTTTTATCTCTGTGAGTTTCTCCCCGCTGCTAATCAATCGTTGTAAGGGTTCTATAACAGGAAGGCCCGCCCCAACATTGGTCTCATATAAAAATTGAACACCATTTGTTTTACTTAATTGACGCAAGTTGTGGTAGTATGAAAAATCTGCTGCATTTGCCTTTTTGTTTGAAGCTACCAGGTGAAATCCGCGTTCAAAAATTTTTGGATACGATGCAGCCAAACTGTCGTCTGCAGTATTATCCACGATGGCTACATGTTTTAAGCCGCAATTTTCTATAGTGCTCAATATTTCATTCAGATTACTTGGCTTTTCGCTCTGGTTTAAAAGCGTTTTCCAATCTTTTCCTAATCCATTGCTATCCAAAATAAAACTGCGGGTATCTGCCACCCCAATTACCTTTACGGGTAATTCTGCATTTTGCTCCTGCTGCCTAATTATTTGATTGATCAAAGTACCTCCTACGGTTCCCTTTCCTAATGAGAATACATGAAGTACAGGTCTTTCTGGTTCCCACTCCGATCGAAGAAAATTTTTCACCTGCTTGTTGATAGAGGGCGCCTCTACCAAAAAAGCATCATGACCATAAGCAGAATAGAATTGAATAAAGCTGGAATTGGGTAAATGCTGCGATAATGCCTTCGTTTCCTTAGGCGGAACAAGCTGATCCGAATCAACCGCAATCAGTAAACTGCGCCCCTTAAAATCCTTTAAAGCTTTGCTTAAACCTCCCCGCTTGTTGCCCACATCATGGCTATCCAAACATTTACCTAAATAGTAATAAGAAAGGGTGGAAAAACGCTGCGTAAAGCGTTTGGCGTTGTGCCGAATGTAGGACCTGGCATCTCTGGCTTCTATTGCACCTTGTGCTTCTGCATTTTTCTGGTAGCCTTCAGGACTGCGGTAACCAACCAAGGCAAATGCGCGGGCCACCTCCAATCCTTTCGCGCTATCTGTTTCCAAATAAGGTTCAATAGCAAGTCGCTGGGCTTCATGTATGGCTTTAGCCCACTCCGTTTCTTTGGCTGCACAAGAAATAAGTACGTTGTTCTCTATTTCACCAGGAAACAACAAATTAAACTCAAGGGCCAAACTACCCCCAAAAGAGGCACCAATTAGCAGGTGGATGAAAGATATCCCAAGATGCTTCGCCAAAAGAATTTGAGTTCTGGCCACATCTCGTAAGGTGAATTCCGGAAAGCTCAAATCCCGGGGTGCACTACTGCCATATGGCGATCCCAAAGCATTTACGCAAATGATATAGTGCTCCCTTGGATCCAACAATTTTCCTTCCCCAAAAATGCCAGCCCACCATTGGCTAACATTGGAATTTGCGGATAGCGGGTGAAAAACCCAGACCACATTATTGCGCTGGGCATTCAATTCTCCAAACGTGTGGTAACACAATTTAAGCTTAGCAAGCTCTCCCCCATTCTCCAGTTGGAATTGCTCATGGTGTTGATATGTATAGCAGCTTATTTCCTTTTCTATTTCGATTTCCATAAGGCTTGTTCAATGTCTTTTATGATGTCGTTAATGTGTTCTAAGCCCACCGAGAAGCGAATAAATCCGGGTGTAATTCCGTCTTTCAATTGATCTTCTGGACTTAACTTACTGTGGGTAGTAGAAGCCGGGTGGGTTGCAATGCTTCTCGAGTCGCCCAAATTGGCGGTCAGGCTATGCATTTCAAGGGCGT
>JBMYJC010000408.1:0-2006 GCA_049594055.1 Luteibaculum sp.
TCTCCAAAGTCCGCAGGCGCTTCTTGTTTTTCCACTACTACCTTGTGGAGGCTTAGTTTTATTTGTTTTGGATTGGGGCTATATATTTCAATTATGAGTTCGTTTCCGGGCATCGGAGAAATCATAAGGAATCCATCGCGGGAAACCTGATCCGCCTCGTAACTTCTATAGTCAGATGGATTATTCGAAAGTTTTGCCAGGATGATGTCTTGTTTTCCAAGCGCAACATCTTTAAAAATTAGGGCAGTAGTTTTTCCTGCTGTGCCTGATACATGCACGGAAGTCAAGTATCTTTCATCTGCCAGTGCCGTCCAATTGAGCTTATGGCCTAGCGGGTAATTAAATTGTTGGCTGAAATAGTGTTCATCCTCTTTTTCTCCGACTGACTTAAGCTCAGCAATATTTAATTGAAATGGACTCTGCGAGAAACAGGGTGTTGAAAGGATCGCAGAGATTAGTCCAACAAGAAAAGATAGGCGCATTTTGGTCGGGGTAATTTATATGCAGGGGAATTTATTCAAGAAATATTGAAGCAGCCAGTTAATTTTAATGAAACCTAGAAAAGAATTATCCTAGCATTATAATGCTGTCTGTAAAAAGTACGGAAACTAAAATGCCCTTAACGTTTAACAAATGCACGCTGGTATTTGGCACCGCCCGTTTCTGCCTTTAAGATGTAATGGCCCGATGCCAAAGCAGAAATATTGATGGCCTGTCCATTTTCAAAGGTTCCTTCCTGCAAGGTCATTCCCAAGGCATTTATGAGCTGGTATTGTACAGCGCTTCCTGTATTACCTTTTAGTTCTACATTTAGTTGATCACCCGCGGGGTTAGGGAAGAGCACCATATCCAGGTCATTTTCTTCACGTTCCTCAATACTATTGGTACAAGCAAATTGCGTGCTTTCTACCACTTCTTGCGGAGGATTGGCCACGCCTGATTTCCAGCCACTTGCAACGATGTTTCCTTGAGGATCTCTTAATCGGTAAAATCCATTTCCGTAGTTACAGCAAATGCCATCCCCGTATGAATCGTAGAATTTAAAGGTGTAACAGGTATTTTTTTCTAAACAGATTTGACGATTAAAAGAGGTGTTTTTTAGATTGTTTGGGAAGGGACCTTCTGCCGACACCACTTTGTTGTTCTTGTCAACAATTTCCCAGCGGTTTTCGCTGCCATACTCGTCCAAAGTAATCTCTAAACTATACACATCCCCGTTAATTGAATTCACCTGGACCTCGGTTTGGTTATTAAAGGGTCGGCCATCTGTTCCATCAGAACTAACTGCAATGCGATATGTTTTATTTCCCGTAATCTGTAAAGAAGTGAAACTCACATTTCTTGCGGTATTGGCATTTAAATTGCCAATGTTTTGCTCTACAACCTGAGAGTTATTGGATAAATCGGTAATACGAAGCACCACATTGCTCGCAGTACTACTACCCGCATTAAAAATATCTATGCGTGGAGAAAGCTTCCCACTACATACCCTTGAATGAAATCCCGAAATTCTGTGGATACTTAAATCTATATTAGGTTTGCTATCGTTTGGATCCAGGCCATCGATGTGTTTTTTCCTGGAAAGACTTGGGTCCAACCACGGGGCATATGAACCGCTACTGTCAAATGGCAGGTATTCAAACCTATCTTTAATTGGGACATAAAAATCAGGATCTGTCGGTTTATCACAACTGGCCGTTCCGCCAATTAATGTTCCTATGGTTCGTCCACTTTGATTAAAGAGCGAAGAGCCCGAAGATCCTCTTTCAGTGGTGCCATTTTCCCAGAACACGCGCCAGGAATTCAAGTCATTAGGGCGATTTAAAAATGGTTGTTGGGTAATATCTGAATTTGTAAAACTGAATTTTTTTATGTCTCCCTTTGGGTGGTGAAAAACGCCACCAAATGAGGGAGCTATCTCGGTAACATCCCAGCCCATGTAAAATAATCCACCAGGTGGATTAGGTTTTTGATCAAGAAGAATAAGGGCCGCATCACTGGTTGGA
>JBMYJC010000409.1:0-2001 GCA_049594055.1 Luteibaculum sp.
CCCGTTTATCGCGGACTGTGTTTTACTGGACGCTCCGTGTTCTGGCTCTGGGGTATTTGGAAGAAATCCTGATCGCAAATACAAGCTAAGTCCAGACGAGCTAGATGAATTGGTTAATCTTCAATTTGATATTCTGCGCAATTATTGCAAATGGGTTAAACCTGGAGGCCGTTTAGTTTACGCTACCTGTAGCATTTTTAAGGAGGAGAATGAAAACCAAGTCCATAGCTTTTTAAAACAGCACGATGAATTTAAGTTTGTAAGCGAACAATTAATTCTACCCAATAAAGATCACGATGGATTTTACATGGCAAAACTTGAAAGGAAAGTTGACTAAATCCTTTTTTGGCTTCGCACCGTTGTTGTTAACGTCCTGCGCATTCCATGCTGGAATCATGTCTGGAAATGCAGTGTTAGGCGACAATAATTTCGAAATGATTGATATGGCAGAAGGAAGGGCATCTTCCACCCGTATCTTGGGAATTGGGGGATTATCAAAGCACAGGCTCGCACACGAAGCCAAAATGGATATGTACCGGATTTTCCATTAAAAATGGGTCAAGCCTATGCCAATATAACAAGTGACAAAGAGATCATAACCTGGATATTTTGGGATAAAATCACCGTGCATATCAGTGCAGATATTGTGCAATTTCCTAGCGAAGAAAAGGGTTTGCAAAAACTATTTAGGGAGATATTAAAGCAAGACAGTTTGCGGAACCCAATCTTAAAAAACTATAGCTTGGGTGAAGAAATATTGATTTTGCGTAAGTCCGAAATCATGGAGTTTGAGATTGTGGAAATCCAGGGGGATAAGGTTTTAGCTAGAAAAGTAGAGGATAGGGGTTGGTACCAAAAATTCCCTCTCCATAAAGTGTATAAAAAAGGAAATTATCCAAAAGACTGGGATATTCCCATTGCTGTGGGAAGCAAAATAGATATCTCATGGCCCTACGTATTGGGGGAAGAGGGGCGCAAGAATGTAGAAGGGCCAGCCCAGGTGTTAGGCTACAGCGAGAATAAGGTTTTGCTCAGGTTTTTGAAGGAGGGTTATGAGCGCTATCTCGAATTAGCAAAAACGGAGCTCTGACAAACATTTATTCCTCTTCATCGTCTTCATCTTCCTCTCCGGTATTTAGGTTGTGGAAAACGTTTTGTACGTCATCGTCCTGCTCAATTTTATCAATCAATTCCAAAACGGCATCGCTCTGCTCTTCATTTAGGTCCATAAGCGAGTTGGGAATTCTTACCAGCTCAGAATTGATGATTTCTATTCCTTTTCCTTCCAATGCTTTGGCCATATTTCCAAAATCTTCGAATCCGGTATAGATGAAATAGGCTTTGGGTTTTTCTACAATTTCCTCAAGGCCGTAATCAATCAAGTCCAACTCCATTTCCTCGGGGTTAAATCCTTCTTTAGTCACTTTAAAAAGGCCTTTTCGGTCGAATAGGTAGGAGAGTGATCCCGTCTTGCCTAACTCTCCTCCATTGCGGCTAAAGTACATGCGAATGTTAGCCACCGTACGGGTGGGATTATCGGTTGCGGTTTCCACCACAATTCCAATTCCGCCAGGCCCCTTTCCTTCATACACCACTTCTTCAAAGGCAGCCGAATTTTTATCGGATGCCCGTTTAATGGCCGCTTCTACCCGGTCTTTAGGCATGTTTACCCCCTTGGCATTCTGAATGGCGGTACGCAGTCTTGGGTTATTTTCTGGGATTGGCCCAGATTCTTTAACTGCAATTGCAATCTCTCTTCCAATTTTGGTGAATTGCTTCGCCATCTTATCCCAGCGCTTAAACTTGCGCTCTTTCCTGAATTCAAATGCTCTTCCCATGCGTAGAATTTGCTGCAAAAATAACCATTGGTAGGACAATTTGGTTATCTGGAAGGAATTGAACAAAAGCTGCTTTCCCGCATTTTATATTTTGAGAGAAATCAGTTATCCCCGCATGCTGGCCATTAAGCTTACTTTTTGAAGATTATTCAGTTATGAAAAC
>JBMYJC010000410.1:0-1997 GCA_049594055.1 Luteibaculum sp.
ATCTCTGTGCCCTCCGTACCAGCCAGGGGAGATACTGTGATAAAAATTGCATGGCCCAAAGAATTCTTGCCAAAAATAAGCTCGGCAAATAATGAACCAGAGTTTGATCCAAGCAGGAAATTCTATTTGCTGGCCAGATTGCTGCATCCACAGATTGCAGACTCCGGAATTGCTTTTCCCGAGGTAAGCTCAGTACTCACCAACGTGAGAAACAATAACAACATCGTATTGAGAAGCTTTAGCATTTACCATGCAGAGGAGCTTAGCACTTCAGTGCAAGAAAGGGATGCTCATTATGCCATTCGCTTTTACCCTAATCCAGTGAGTAATAAGCTACACCTTGAAATACAAAACACCCGTGAAATTCAATCCATTCACATTTTAGATTTGAGCGGAAGAACTTTAAGGGAATTCCCGGTAACAGCAAGAATAGAAAGTGATTTAAGCGATTGGCAAGGAGGGATTTATCTCCTAAAGATAACTGGTAATAAAGGCAGCACGGTTCATAAAATTCGGGTGGATTAGAACTTTTCAAAGGCCCCTAAGCCAAACAAGGCGTAGTCGTATTTTACGGGGTCTGTGGGATCTAAAGTCCGCAGTTTTTCGGTTACTTCTTCCACGGCTTTCCAGTCGTTTTGTTTGCGAGAAAGCAAACCCAATTTTCGGCTCACCGAAGCGGTGTGGGTATCCAATGGGAGCATCAAATCCGCTGTGTTTAAGCAGGTCCAATTGCCGTAATCTATGCCGGGCATAGATCCGCGCACCATCCACCTAAAGTACATGCATAACCTTTTTGCCGCGGAGCCTTTTGCGGGATTAGCTAAATGTTTTGTGCTTCGCTGTGGAGTGTTTTCGTAAACAAAAAAGTGGTGTAGGCCCTGTAGTTTTTCTTTTAATCCGCCCGGAAATTGCTGCATAAAACGATCGATGCTGCCGTGCAATTTTATCAAACGCGAAAGCCTGGAACTGATAAAGGAAGCATCCTCTCCATTAAGAGTTCTGTGTTTTAAAATTTTAAAGCGCTCAAAGTCGTTGTCCTTCGCGTGCATCATGAACTGGTATGGGCTGTCATCCATGAGTTGCATCCACAACTTTGCATTATGGATAATGGTTTTGCGTTGGCCCCAAGAAATAAGGGCGGTTAAAAATCCGGCTATTTCGCGGTCTTTTTCCTCTTCAAATGATAAGGGAACCTGAATGGGGTCGGTAGGAATAAAAAATTCGGGCTGGGCATACTGCTCAAATTTTTCATCCAGGAAAGACTTCAATTCAGAATCCGTCATTTACTGTAATATGCCGTCTTTCAAATGCAAAACCCGGTCGGCAATTTGAGCAAGCTTTTCATTGTGCGTTACCACAACAAAGGTCTGTGTTGTTTTTTGCTGTAGCTCTTTAAAAATATCGTGTAAACGCTCAGCATTTTCACTATCCAGGTTTCCAGTGGGCTCATCGGCAAAAACGACACTTGGGTTGTTAATGAGTGCCCTAGCGACAGCGCAACGCTGTTTTTCACCACCCGAGAGCGTACTGGGTTTTTGCTCTTTTACGTAGCCAATTCCCAATAAATCCAGTTTTTCCTCTGCCAGTTTAAAGGCATCGGCTTTGTTTTTTCCAGCAATAAGGGCTGGAAGAGCCACATTTTCTATTGCGGTAAACTCTGGTAACAACTGATGAAATTGAAATACGAAGCCTACTTCTTCGGATCTAAATTTTGCAAGTGCTTTATCCTTCAGGAGGTAGGGGTTAATTTGGTTTAAATGCACTTCTCCAGAACTTGGTGGATCTAGTGTGCCAAGAATTTGCAACAAGGTAGTTTTGCCCGCACCGCTGGGACCTATGATAGAAACCAGCTCGGCTCGGAAAATTTCCAGATCCAGTTTTTTTAACACCGTATTGCTGCCAAACTGTTTACTAATGCCCTTGGCGTGGATTAAAGTTTCCTTCATGCGCCTGCTAAACTAAATATTGTTCAAATATGCGCGGCTTATGGGTTTTGA
>JBMYJC010000411.1:0-1990 GCA_049594055.1 Luteibaculum sp.
ATGTTAAATCCCCCGTACTCCCACTTCACCGTGGATCCAGTGCCATAACAAGACCTCGTGGTGTAACCATTGCCTACATATTCCACTTCGCGTTCCTTTTTTTGCGAGCGAAGATTCGATGCCATGTGCATATCGCAAATCCCCAAAGATTCCAGAACATTGGTTTTCACGTAGTTTTCATAGGACATG
Organism: Luteibaculum sp.; assembly: GCA_049594055.1. Taxonomy (GTDB): domain Bacteria; phylum Bacteroidota; class Bacteroidia; order Flavobacteriales_D; family Luteibaculaceae; genus Luteibaculum. Next base: position 190 of record JBMYJC010000411.1, read on the forward strand.
CCGGAAACTTGCTCTATGATTTCACCGAGTACTAGATATCCAATATTGGAATAGCTGTTTCGCGTGTTGGGTGCAAAATCCAAGCCTTTTTCCAATAGAAAAATTATCATGTCTTCCTCTGTTGCTGGGTTGCTAGTGCCGTTGGTTTGTGTAACATGCAGTGGAGCTACAATTGGGTCGCAACCTGAAAAATTAAAAGGGTAGGGAGTGGTGGGGTTTGGAAAACAGTTCACCGTGCGATCCCACCCGGCCGAGTGTTCCAGTAAATGCTGTACGGTGATGTTATAAATGCGTTGATCGCTAATGTTGGCTTGGGAAACCTGTGGATGATTGGCTAAAATTCCGCCGTTTCCAAATACCTTATCGGTAAGCCTCAGCTGATTTTGTTCCATCATTTTCATAATGGCAATGGAGGTTATGGGTTTGGATATACTGGCTATGCGAAATACATGGTGGGGTTGTGTAATCTGAGTTCCGTTAATATTGGCATTTCCAAATGCACGATGGTACACCAGTTTCCCATTTTTTGTCAGCGCAAAACTTGCTCCTGGAATATCGTGGGTATTTAAAAAATCCTTTACCAGGTCATCGCAGCCAGACATTTGAGGAATTTCAATTCCTGTTTGGGCTACGGAAAATTGCTGCGTTAAAAGTGCTACTAAGATGAAAAGGAAAATTCTTTGCATAAGAAAATAGTTTATTGTGCTTTTGCTGCCATTTCCGAGAGTTCCAGGCATTGAAACTTGGACAAAACACTCGCTTAATGGGATGTAAGTAAGGGATTTCATTTTAAGGTCTTTGGCAGAAGTGATCAATCCGCTTTTGATGATGAAGTGGCTGAGATTTTGAGCAAATGATGAGTCCGGCAGCAGGATGCAATTAATCGGTTTGAAAAAGCGTATAAGAGCTCTTAATTCCTGAATAAAAAACTGTAACAAATTCATGCAATCCAGCGTTTTGCCAGCATCTACTCATTCCTACTCTGATGTAAAAAGAAAGCGCACAGTGGCCTTCAGGGCTCCAGGAACCCTGCAGATTAGTTTTCATTATTCACCTCATCTAATTTTCCATTGAAAGCAACATGTTTAATCGCGGGATTGATGTATTCCACATCGATATTCGCCCAGCAAACCCCGCAGTTGATTAAAGACATCCATCCAACCGGGTCATCCAATCCAAAAGAATTAACCATTCTAAACCCCAGTCAGCTCTTTTTTACAGCATTTAACCCAGATTTTGGCGAGGAGCTTTATGTTTCTACTGGCGATGTGGGTAGTGCCACTCTGGTAAAGGATATTAGCCCCGGGCAACGAAGTTCATCCCCCCACAACCTCACCCCGTTTAAAGGCAAGCTCTACTTTTTTGCCGATGATATGTTTACCGATTTATGGGTTAGCTCTGGCACAGCACAAAGCACCCAAAAGGTTTTTGACTGGCCTGCTAATGGTCCGCATGGGTTAGACCGATTATTGACAAACGTAGATGATAAGCTTCTTTTTTTCATTGGCGGTAATTCTCCCAGCGGATCCCTTTGGATTTCTGATGGCACCGAAGCAGGGACTAAAAAAATACACGAGTTAAACCCAGACAACTATTACAGTGCTGGACTTGATGACTTTGAGGTTACCTATGCACGCAGCTTTAACGGCAAGTTTGTGTTTGTTTTAAATGACGGAACCCATGGTTTTGAAGTTTGGGCCAGCGATGGAACAACCGCAGGAACAAAACTCCTGAAAGATATTAGCGATGTCGATGCCTATCGGCCTCATAGCTTTGTTGAGCTTAATGGTTCGCTGTACTT
>JBMYJC010000412.1:0-1984 GCA_049594055.1 Luteibaculum sp.
TGGCTGTGAGCATTTATTTACAATGTGCCTGGCAAAAAAGGCAGGCCCAAAAACATTAGTTGCGTACACCGACTCCCAATCTTGGGTGCTTAGTTTACTAAAGGGCTTGTTTACTAATTTACCTAAACAATAAACAACCCCAGTAACCTTTTCCCATTCTATGTCGCCCGAAAACCAGTTCGAAACTGCTTCATATGCTGTCGCATCCAAAGCGTAGGGCTTCAACAACGGGGAAGTAAGCTTTTCAAGCCTGTCCAAATTTCGTGATAGCGCTATGCACTCCTGCCCCTCCTCAATGACTGTTTGCACTAACTCAAAACCTATTCCTCTAGAGGCTCCTAAAACAATAATCACAGTAAAAAGAATTAATGTACCAACTTAACATCCTGTTGAATAAGGTCCAACCCGTCTGAAATTAACTTCTCTCTTTCCGCAGAAGCCATTTTCATGGTCTCTAACTTTTGAAGTATTTCGTGTTGTAATTCTGTGTAGAGATTAACCTTATTTAAAATCTCATAAATCTCCAGTGACAACAGCCAATCTTGCGGATAGTTTTTGTCTACCTCTTGAAAAAGCTCTTTCAGGCGTTCGTAATTCTTAGCCTCTTCCCGGATTTTTCTTAATTCAGCATACAGAGCATGGAGCTTTTTGGCTTTTTCGTTGTAGACTATTTTCATGGTTTTCTCCTTGGGTGGCTCGAAATGCAAGCCCCATGCCTCAGGCTCTGCGGGACCTGGGTATGCAGATTTGATTTTTAAGGAATCCGTAACCAAAACATAGATAGTGTGATTACCTTTTTTCGCAAAAAATAGCTGCTCATTAAGCTGGTCTAGGTCTTCAACTTCTATGTTAAAGCGCCTCTTTACAAGATCTGGAATATCCTTATTACTAGTTACCTGCAACACATTAAAGATTGTGTCTTGCTTCTCTCGGTTAAGCTGAAGAAGCTGCTTATGTTTAAATAGACCACAGTCTTCCTTTAGCTCGAAAAAATTGTGAACAGCATCTGACTTACCTGAGGTAAACAGACCAGATAATTCCACACCATTATCTAACTCTAATGTTGCCAAGGCCCCAGATCGAATGGCTAAGTCCAATCCATACTGACCGCCTCTGTTAAATGCCATTTGCTCAGCAAATTCATCCAATACTTCATTCAGATATTGAAAGGTAGGGGTAACAAATAGTTGGGGCTGTTCTGTTGTGATATCGAATCCATAATTACAAGCTTCAATGGAGTACGGAATCTTTTTCACTTTTGACTTCATGCAATTTGCACTTTCACCAATGGAGGATAACAACCCTGCCCCGTAAAGCTTGTAATCATCTACTGTACCAATTAAGCCGTATTCAACGGTCCACCAATGAAGGTTCCTAATTTTAGCCATCTCTGAGGCCTCCCCCATGTTGTTCTGAAGCCAATCAATATGTTTTTCTGCCTCGTCAATATCCTGCTGCTCTGTATTAGGATTTTCTTTAATGATGGAAAGATGCCTTATAGCTTCATATAACTCGTAATCCTTTTTGGAGGAAAAGGCTTTGCTCCCTATTTCTCCAAAACGTTTTAAGTACAGCGCATATTCGGGATCAGCGATTATGGGAGCATGTCCAGCAGCCTCGTGGATAATATCAGGAGCAGGTGTATACTGTATGTGTTCAATATTTCTGATGTCTGCAGCAATTACCAGCACATTATATGCTTGAAATTCCATGAATGCCTGAGGAGGAATAAAGCCATCTACCGCAACCGCGGCCCAACCTATTTCCTTTAAAATTCTGTTCATTCCATACATGTGTGGAATGCTGTCTATGGAGATTCCCGTTTTTTTTAATCCATTTAAATAGGAGGAATGAGCCACCCTACCCAAGAAGTTTACATTCTGACGCATAACATAGCGCCAAACCGCATGGTCTTGAGCGGTATATTCATTATACGGTTGGTCTATTACAAAATCTAGTAGGTGAGTTGGTAATTTATCAAGCA
>JBMYJC010000413.1:0-1982 GCA_049594055.1 Luteibaculum sp.
CCTCATTGATAATATTAAAATGAACATCTCCCCCTTTTAAAGTCTTTTTATGGAAAGAAGCCGCTTTAGCGGATCCATATACGACTGGCGTACACATTTGTAGCACCTCAGGTTCGCTTAGCGCCTTTAAGATTATCTCCATCCCTATTCCGTTGAGATCTCCAACCGTAAGGGCAACACGAATTTTGCTGTTTGAATAGTTTTTTGGCATCTAAGCTTCGTAGTTTTTAATGAAGTTATATAAAAGTCGCACTCCAACTCCGGTTCCGCCTTTGGGGATATAGTCCCTTTTTTCAGGAACAAATGCGGGGCCAGCGATATCAATATGTATGTAAGGTTTTGGAGCGAAATGTTCCAAAAATTTTCCAGCTGTGATCATTCCAGCATTCGAGGAACCAATATTTTTTAAATCTGCAATACTGGATTTCATTTCCTCGTAATACTCTTCCCAGAAAGGAAAAAGTACTACCCGCTCAAAACTTTCTTTTCCAGCCTGCTCCAACGCTTTAAGGTCTTTTGATTTGGCATTTCCCATCGCGCAAGAAGCATAAACGCCAATAGCGCGTTCTGCAGCACCCGTTAAAGTAGCTGCGTCTATAGTTAAACAGGGATTTAACTTTTTAGCATAGGCCAAGGCATCAGCCATTATCATGCGGCCTTCAGCATCCGTATTCAATACCTCAACAGTTGTACCGTCATACATGGTTACAACATCTCCTGGCGCATAGGCGTCCTTTCCAGGTCGGTTATCCGTAAGGGGAATTAGCGCGTACACCTCATTTTCCAATTGGTTTGCGGCAACACTTAATATCGTTCCTACCATAGCGGCTGCTCCACCCATATCGCATTTCATTATGTCCATGGAATTGGCCGTAGGTTTTAAGCTAAGGCCTCCTGTATCATAAACCACCCCTTTTCCTACCAGTACAATGGGTTTTTTATTCTTGGTTTTCTTAGGCTTATAGTGCAGGATAACAAAAACAGGGGGGATTTCAGAACCCTGATTTACCGCCAACAATCCACCCATTTTTTCCTTTACTATTTGTTCTTTAGTCCAGACATCCACGGCAATTCCAAGCGCTTCTGACTCCTTCTTAATCTCTTTCGCAAATTGGGTAGCATTAAGGTAAGATTGGGGTTCGTTAACCCATGTTCTGGCTTTCCAAACCATCTGACTGGTATTTACCAATTCAGAAATTCTGGTTTCATCGTTGCCCTTAGATAAAAAGTGAATGCGCTTTAAGCTGCTTTCTTTTTTAAGCTTGGAATTAAAGTATTTGTTGAATCGATAGGCAGATAAAAGGCTTCCTTCCATGAAGGCTAGATTGGCTTCCAAGGAGCCTAAATCCACGCCAATGGTATCTACCCCTTCTTCTGTACATAGCTGTTCTACTTTGGCTCCTTTGCGCCTCCAATATTCTACTGGATCTGGTTTTAATTGCTCCGGCTCGATAAAAACAAAAAGATTTCGGTGGTATTGATTGATAACCGCCAAGTCTTTTTTGTCCTTTTTCTTCTCTACGATGTAATCAATTTCCTCCTTTTTTAGTTCTAGATTAGAAAGGGCTTCTATCTTGCCGTTAAAAGCAAGCACCAAAGAGGTGGTAGATTTAAACTGTTTAACAACCTTTGCTTCGGGGAAACTGCTTATCATGGTGTTTTAATTGATTAATTTGGATTGGTGCAAACAAAAGTAAATAAAGGAAGAATGTACAAAAGCGCATGGCAATTTGCCGGTTTACTAACATTCTTTCTAATTCTATTTTCATCGGATGTTTTTGCAACCCATAACCGGGCAGGAGAAATTATCTATCGGAGGGTTTCTGGTTTAACCTATGAGGTAACCATTATTACCTACACCAAAGAATCTGCCCCAGTTGAAAGGCCTTTTTTACCCATTAATTGGGGGGATAACTCTCCCGTTGATACCCTTGCCAGAACTTTTGAAGATAAAAACACCTATGCCAGCCGGGATATTGTGA
>JBMYJC010000414.1:0-1963 GCA_049594055.1 Luteibaculum sp.
TTATGCCTTTTGCGGGAAAAACAGGCTTTGATAACATAAAAAGTGAAGCGGATTTATTATCCTTTTTTAAAGCCAATTTTCCAGATGCCTTGGATTTAATGCCAGGGCTTAACGAAGAATATTTTTCCAACCCAACTTCCAGCTTAATTACCATAAAGTGCGATCCATGGAACTACAAAGACCATGTTTTGCTGGTTGGCGATGCCGCCCACGCTATCGTGCCTTTTTATGGCCAGGGAATGAACAGCGGATTTGAGGATTGCAATGAGTTAAACAAACTCTTGGACGATCGCAATGATGATTGGAGTGAAGAATTGCTGAGCGATTTTTCCAATCAGCGAACGCCCAACACCAATGCAATCGCTGAAATGGCCGTTGACAACTATGTAGAAATGCGAGATGCTACCGCAAATCCAATGTTTTTATTGCGGAAAAAAATAGAGCACAAAATGGCCTCAAAATACCCGGAGAAGTGGGTGCCACAATATTCTCTCGTTACTTTTAGTAATGCGGCTTATAGCAAAGCTCAACAGATCGGAAAACGGCAATCGGCAATCATGGATCAGATTATGCTGAATTCAAAGATTGAGCAGATTTGGGATAGTAAGGAAATAGAGCGTGAAATACTAGAATTAGTATCTTCGGCTTGACTTTCGGAAGCATGAGAAACTTTTTCCTACTACTTTTTTGCCTGGCCTTTACCACGCTGGCGGCCCAATACAAGAGAAGATTAAACCCAATTTTTACTGAATCGCCCGGTTATCCGCAGAGCGGATGGTTTTGGGAGGCTGGTGTTACCTATGGTTATCATCAGGGAGATGTTGAGAACGCAATTGTGCGCGAAACAACCGATTCTCTTGTTGTTGCAGATCTTAGTCCTTCTAGTATGCCCTTTGGATATGTAGGTGTAGGTCGCTTCACGCTAATTCCACGCGGGATTATATTTAACATGATTGACTACGGAATTGGTTTTAAAGGTCTGTTTTACAACCAAGATTTTAAAGGAGATCTGTTCTTTAAGAATGATATTGAGGCAGCTCCACAGTCCTATGAAGATGAAGGTCGCTGGTCGGATTACAACGTAACCTTAAACCTAAACTTAAACCGTTATTTCCAGGTGAGTGAAAAGGTATTTATCATGCCTGGGATTGGAATTCACGGGGATTTTAGAGTAGGAGGAAGGCAAACCGAATCGCTAGATCGCGAAATTACAGGCTACGAATTTCCAGAGACTATTCAGGTAAATACCCATGCAAGAATTAACGTGGGAATCAAAATTCACAGAGAACTTTTTATCGTACCCGGATTTGAATTGAATTTGGTGGATGCCATGAATTTTGAGGAACCCAAAATTACCAGACGTTATTTTAACACCGAGTATCTTCCCATGATGTTGAGTGTGAAGGTAATGTACCACAAGCCTCCACGCTTAAAGCCTTGTAAGGTAGGTGTGTCAGATGTTGATTTGGATAACACCAGAAGACGCAAGCGCAAAATCCAGCTCTTCTAATTTAGGCGCGTACAAAAGGATTATTCTTTTTTTCCCAACCAATCGTGGTTTCTGGGCCATGGCCACAATAAACTGTGTAGTCGTCTGGAAGCGGGTATAGTTTGTTTTTAATACTCCTTTCCAAGGTGTCAAAGTCTCCTCCGGGTAAATCGGTGCGCCCAATGCTACCCTGAAAAAGAACATCCCCCCCGATAACCCACTTTTTCTCATGGAAAACAAAAACCACATGCCCAACGGAATGGCCCGGAGTTAAAAGGATATCGAAGCTAACAGCTCCAAGCTGATCCTTGCCTTCTTTTAATCCCGGTTGAGGTTCGGGAACCTCAAAACCGCTTAATCCAAACATGGCGGCCGATTGTGATGCTTGCCGAAATGTGCTTAAATCATTCTCGGGAACCTCAAATGGTAGAGAGTATTGTTCGCTTAAAATCAAAGCACCAAAAATGTGGTCCA
>JBMYJC010000415.1:0-1920 GCA_049594055.1 Luteibaculum sp.
GTAGTTGCCATAGCGATTTTTGTAGGTCTAGAATTTTGGCGCAAAAGTCGACACACTTTTCGATTAAACCTAAATATGATCGTTAATTTTACAAGAAACTGACGAAAATTAGACGTTAAGTCAGAAAGGATTCCAAAAAAAATTACCCAAATTCGCCTCAAAATTAACCACAGGTTAAGATCAGGTTACTAAAGCGTGAAATAGCGTAAAGCTTTTCCTGGAAAATTTTTAAACCATGAAATTCGAACGTTAAAAACCAATTTATGCTAGTTGAAACTCCAGAAAAAATTGAAGTAGGCTTAGTTTTTAAGCACAAATTCTCTTACACCCAAGAGCAGGTAGACCAGTTTGCTGAAGCAACCGGTGATACCAACCCCCTGCATATTGATGAAGAAGCTGGGAAAAATTCCATGTTTGGAAGAAGAATTATCCACGGTTACTTGGGTGGAGCAGTTTTCACCAAAATATTTGGAACCCTCCTTTTTGCCGATGGAAATATTTATATGAAGCAGGAAATGAAGTTCCTAAAACCCATGTTTACCGGTAAAGAATACGAAGCGGTTATCACGGTAAAAGAAGTTATTGCCGAGAAAAACAGAGCTATTTACGACTGCCAGGTTGTGGATTGCGAAACTGGCGATGTTACCACCATGGGAGAAGCCATGTTGATGAACAAGAAGTACTACGTTTAGTAAGAAAGGACAACTAATACGGTGGAAAGGGGCTTGGTGATAAAAGCCCCTTTTTTAATTCCATTCAAAATCTGCAAAGTAAAGCTGTGCCAAATCTTTGGCCGCGCTTGGGAAATCTTGGCACTTAAATTGGAAAGGTTTGAGATAAACGGGGCTTAGATCCTCACCATTCCATGCGTTGCTAGCAGCAAGAGTTTTCTTCTCTAAAACAGACTCCAATAAATCGTTTAAATCTTCTACCTCCCACCGCTTTTCAGAATTAAAGGTGTTTTTTAGCTCCTGGTGACTTGTAAAATAAAGGTCGTTTAGATCTTGGGGAATCATGGCTTTTTTTTGCAAAGCTAGCTTGCTTAAAAAGGGCCAATGCAAAGCCATTGTGTACTTCTTGTTAAGCAGATAATAAGAATAATTGGGCCGCGCTGTTAACCATGACCGCAATCAGCACTCAAATTACCCGTAGATTAAGTAGCGATCAACAGAAAGAGAATTACTGATTTTCACCCATATCTTCTGTATTGAAGAAAAAAGTAATAGAGGCCTACCCCAAAATAAATGGTACATCGATAAAAACTTCTTTTAGCAAAGGCCCGCGCTTTGGTATTTAATTTAAGCCAGGCAATCCAGGAAAGGATAAAAACAATAAATAAACTCACTACCGATGCCATGAGGACGTACCCCGCAGCAGGCAAATGCAAAAAGTTGAATAATACCGCAATAGGAAACAGGCTCATTACCAGGGTACTCAACAGCGCAAATAGCCATTCACTTTTATGTATTAGCACCTTTCTATATTCCCAAAGCTGGAAGGGGCAGAGATAAGCGGCATACAAACCAAAGGAGCTGATCAACAGAATTCCAGTGTAGGGCCAATGCATAATTTTAAAGCAAAGGGCTATAAGAAGAAATCCAGTGATGAGAACCTCAACGATGCGCATAACTATTGAACCGAAGTGATTTCGCCACCTAGAGATGTTTTCACATCTAGTTTCTCTGGTTCGCCAGGATAGGTGATTATTCCACCTGTATTAGCTACAAGCTTAAAATCTGCACCTGCACCTAAATCTATTTGTGCTCCAGTATTTGCTTTGGCCAGCACCTTTATTGCCTTTAGGCCCTCGCAAGCCACTTGTGCACCAGTATTAGCCGTGATTTTTAAGGATTCTATCTCTCCAATTAACCGGAGCTGACTGCCATGCGCAACTTCTGCCTCTAAATCCTTTCCAGCTAA
>JBMYJC010000416.1:0-235 GCA_049594055.1 Luteibaculum sp.
TTTATTTAAATAGTTGAGCCGCAATTCCATCGGCAAAATGCCGCCCACGCTGAGTCAACTTTAAATTTTGATCCTCCAAATATATAAATTGATCCCTATATAATTTTTCTATTTGTGGGTTTTGCAGAATATTTTTCGGATTTTCTCCTTTATTTAACCACAAACTTACAGGTAGCCCTTCTTTTTTTCTTAGGCCAGTCATAATGTTTTCATTAAAAATATCGCGTGGACTAAG
>JBMYJC010000416.1:245-1919 GCA_049594055.1 Luteibaculum sp.
TCAAAGCGAGGTGTCTTCTCTTCCCACATTCTCATGTATTCGTGGTTATTGCGTGGATTAAACCATCGTTGCTCATTTAAAAAGGAGTGTGCCGAGGGGCCAATGCCCAAATAGGGAATCCGATTCCAATAGTTGCTGTTGTGCCTGGAAAAGTAGCCCGGCCTTCCCAGGTTAGAAATTTCGTAGTGCTCAAAACCTTCTTTCTCCAGGCGCTCACCTAAATAATCAAACTGAAGATTAACCTCTTCATCGTTGGGCATCTCCACCTGGGCCTTTTTTACCTGATGATCCAATACCGTTTTCTCTTCCACAGTGAGGGCGTAACAAGAAATGTGTTGAATTGGCAATTCCAAAACGCGATCAATATTCTTTTTCCAGGTGTCCATTTCCAATCCCGGAATACCATAAATCAAATCCACAGAGATATTTTCTATCCCAGCACTGTGAGCCAGCCTCACAGAATCATAAGCTTCTTGTGCGTTGTGCGCACGATTCATCCAACCCAGAATTTCATCCTGAAAAGCTTGAAGCCCAATGCTCAGCCTATTTACACCCAGACTTTTCCAGTGCTTTACTCGATTCATGGTAATGTCCTCTGGATTGGCCTCCAGGGTAAGCTCTGCCTGATTTCGAATGGAAAAATGCTTTCTGATTTCCTCAAAGAGTGCAGCAATCTGTTTTTCGTTTAACAGCGATGGGGTTCCTCCCCCAAAATAAATGGTATCCAATTCCCTTAGTGGCCAGTGTTCTCTCCAGTAGGCTAATTCCAAGTGCATTGCATGTAAAACGGGATTCACATTTTCCAGGCGCGTAGAAAAGTGGAAATCGCAATAGGTGCAGGCTTTTTTGCAAAAGGGAATATGGATATACAATCCGGCCATCAGCGGTCGATAATATTTCTAATTTAGCTGCCGTTCCAAGGCCATGGCAGCAACACCCGAAAAAATAACACGTTTAAGCTCGCGAAGCTCATACATTTCTACCGTTATCGGAATTTCTCTGGTACTTTTTATGTTGGGTTGTCTGGGTTTTATTTTGGTAAACGCCAAAAAGTTATCTCAACACGTTAAGGAGAATATCCAGGTACAGGTTTTTCTTCTGGAGAATACCGATGAAAAGGATGTTTTACGGGTAAAAAAGGTAATAGAGGCCGAGCCTTACGTAAAAAAGTCTGAGTTTATTTCCCAGGCAAAGGCAGCTCAAGATTTACAAGATCAAATAGGAGAGGATTTTATAAGCTTCTTAGGATACAACCCCATTCTGCCTTCCATTGATGTGTACTTACATTCGGACTACGCCAGTGCGGACTCATTGCAATGGATAGAGCAACAGTTGTCAAGAAACCCTTTGGTAAAGGAGGTGGTGTACAGTCCGGATTTACTCAAAGCGGTTAACGATAATATCAATCGCATAACCCTGGTGTTTTTGGCTTTTTCTGGATTGTTGTTGCTGGTGTCCATAGCCTTGATTAACAACACTATACGGCTTGCGATTTTCTCTAAGCGTTTTATCATTAAAACCATGAAATTGGTAGGAGCCACTCCGGCTTTTATTCGAAAACCCTTTGTTTGGAGTGGAGTGGTGCAGGGGCTACTAGCCAGTCTTATCGCCATATCCATTATCATTGGGATGATTGTGAGCCTTAAAGATGAATTACCGGAATTTTTCGGTTTA
>JBMYJC010000417.1:0-1890 GCA_049594055.1 Luteibaculum sp.
GAAAAAAGTTTCTATACGTATTCCTGCTGTGGCCAGGGGCAGTTGCTTTAGAAGCTCCGCGCAAAACCATTTGGTTTACCATAAATTTGCCATTGTACTCTCCAACGGCCCCTTTTGGAATTTCGTAGCCAGGGTAAGGCAAATAGGCACTTAGAGTCCATTCCCAGTGGCTGCCCCATGTAAACTGTCCACTAGCGGCCTCCCATTCAAACTCTGTTAATAGTCTTTTTCCTTTCCACAAGGCAAAAGCTTGGGCTTCGTAGTAGTTTATGTGAGTTAAAACGGCTTCGGGATTTACATTTATCCAGCCTTCCAAACTGAACTGCATCCACACACCGGCTTCCTTTTTCCAGTATAATGGCTGTTTTAGCCCTTGCTCCCCCATATAACACCAGCCATCATCCAACCAGAATTTGGGATCATCATAGCCTCCTGCTTCAATAAATTCAATGAACTCGCCATTGCGGACCAAATTGCTATCTATTTCAACCTTCTCAAGAAATACACGGTGAGCAGCCAATTCGTTATCAAAACAAAACTCCTTGCCTCGGTAACCAATATCGTAGATCCCCTCTTCCAGGTAAACAGGACTTTTTACCGCTTCAACGTGGTTTACCAATGAAAAACCCTTTTGATAAACAGGCCCAATGGGGTTTTGTGCCAGGATATATTTCAAATCGGTAATAAGCAGCTCCTGATGTTGCTCCTCGTGCTGTAGGCCTAGTTCGGTTAATCTTAGCACTTCTTTGGCGGGTTTTCCTCCCAGTAATTCGCGCACATGCTCTTCAACGTAGCCCCGGTATTCCCAAATTTCCTCTACTGATGGACGCGTTAATGTACCGCGCTTATCCCGGGCAAGACGCTCTCCTACCTGCTGATAATACGAATTAAACAAGTAGCAGAACTGCGTATCAAAAACTCGGTAATCGGCCTTATTTGGTTCTAGTATAAAATTCTCGAAAAACCATGTGGTATGGGCAATATGCCATTTTGCTGGACTCACGAAAACGGCAGGTTGAGGCAAGTAGTCTTCTGTGGTAAGAGGCGCACATAATTGCTCCGTCCTTTTACGAACACGATTGAAGCGCTCCAAAAGGATTTGTGCCTCTTGCTTTTGAGTTTTATCCGATTCTATTAATTGCTGCATTTCTCTTAATCAGTAGGTATAATGTACTAGGTAATGGATAGGCCATTAATCCTCTAGTTCTGTTGTTATTTTAGCTTGCCGCTCCAGGCTTTTATGCACCGGACATTTCTGAGCAATCTCTACCAATCTATCCAGCTGCTCCTGGCTCAGGTCCGAATCGATGGTTATTTTTCTGTGGAAAGTTTCTTGCTCTCCATCTTCAGTCTTCTTTTTTTCATAATCCACTTCCACCCTGAGTTCTCTGTACTCCCAGTCTTTGCGTTTAGCATAGAGGTTGAGCGTCATAGCGGTACAAGAGGCTAACCCAGCAGAAAGCAAGCCATGCGGTGTTGGACCATAATCTTTTCCGCCAATATCTTCCGGTTCATCGGAATAGATATAGTGCTTCTCTCCTACCGCAACAGGAGTTCCAATTTCTGGGAAGCGGTTTACTGCAGTGGCAATTCCATGATTTTTTATGGGTTTTTCTTCCGGAGTCTCTATGTACCTTTTAGCCCAGGCAGCCAACATTTTCCCCGCATATTGCGCATCATTTTTAGTGGATAATAAATGATCTGCTCCATCAAGAGAAACAAAGCTTTTAGGATGCCACGCGTGCTCGTATATCTCACGGGCATTTTCTATTCCTACAATATTGTCTTGTGGAGAATGCATAACCAGTATAGGTTTTCGCAAATCGGACATTAATTTGTCGGGTTCCTGGGCCTTCACATCCTTGAAAAAACTAGCGGACAAGGTAAAAG
>JBMYJC010000418.1:0-1879 GCA_049594055.1 Luteibaculum sp.
TAAACAAGGCTTTGATATAAAAAAGCAATTGAAACCTGGAGAGCCATTGCTAATTCACCTTAGCGCTACAAACGTGGGACTAACCAAACCCAATACAGCACAAATTAGAGTAAGTAGCGGTGGGCTCATCCTAGAAAAAACTTCTAACCTAAACCAAGGCGAGGGCTTTTACATGCTCCTATTTTATCCAGAAAAATAATGCTAATTGCCTACCTTAAAATAAACTGGTATTACGGTGTTGCCGTTAGTTATTTTGCTCTGGCTCTTCTGTTAGAGGCCTACACCAACATTAGTATTACTCCACCTTGTATTTCGGTTTTATTACTGGACGCTCAATGTCCCGGCTGTGGCCTTAGCCGTGCTTTCGCACACATGCTGCATTTTGAATTCCTTCAGGCGTGGAACAGCAACTTTTTAGCATTTGGGATTATCCCAATGGTGTTAATTGCATTTGTTTTCGATTCTAGACGATTCAAGAGAGTCTGGATAAATAAGAAAGAAGTAGGTTAATCTGTACTTTATAATTCAATTGGCGCGTTTTTAGTTCAAGAGAATCCAATAATCGATAATTGAAAGTGATTGACTGATGGTCAAGGCATATTAATTCTTCGTTAAATTCACCAGCCTAAACCACGAACCAACGATGAAAAAAATCTTTACCCTAGTTGTAGGCATGTGCCTCATTTTAAGCTCCTGGTCCCAGGAATGCGGAACAAAATTTCTTGAACCCACTTTTCCTGGAGTAGCGGTTACGGAAGGAATACAATTTGGTTCTGCACCACAAGTTGTTGATTTGGTAGGCCCAACATATACCCCCGTGTTCCAGAATCAAGATCTGTTTTTCGATTTGTACCAACCCATAGGAGATGTTAGTACCAAGCGCCCCCTCATTATTCTAGCCTTTGGTGGAGCCTTTGTTTTTGGAACACGCAGCGATGCCTACATGGTAGAACTTTGCACCCGATATGCCGAATTAGGCTACGTAGTGGCCTCTATCGATTATCGCTTAACAAGAGAGATTATAGCCTTGGCACCCACCCAATTATTCCCCAACAAAGCGCCAGAAGCCGTTGCTAAAGGCATGCATGATATGCGAGCTGCCATTCGCTTTTTTAGAAATTCTGCCCTCAATGAAGGGAATCCTTACAGAATAAATTCGGAACAAATTTATGTTGGCGGGCTCTCTGCAGGCGCCTTTTGTGCAACTCACGCAGCTTATCTGGATAAGGAATCTGAGGTTCCTGCTGGATTGGAATCTTTTTTGGAAGCCAATGGCGGCCTGGAAGGAAATAGTGGAACACCCGGCATTTCCTCTGCTGTTGCTGGGGTAATTAGCTTTAGCGGTGCATTAGGGGAAGCAAGCTGGTTAGAACCCGGAGACGTCCCCATCGTAAGTACCCACGGCACGGCCGATGAAGTAGTTCCTTATGGTGAGGATTCTGTAACTATACTAGGTATTAATTATCCTGTGGACGGATCTTCCATCATTCATATGCGAGCAAATCAGGTGGAAGTTACCAATGCATTTTACACTTACCAGGGAGCATCTCATGCGCCAGAATCTGGCCAGGGAGCCTATCTGGATACGGGTTTTGCCTTTACTAAGGCTTTTATGTACGATCGGGTTTGCGAGTACCAGAAAAGCCTGACCAACATTAGAGAAATTAATGCTAAACAGTTTGCTATTACCGTTTCTCCCAACCCCAGTAGTGGATTGTTCAGCATAGAAGGAATGCCAGCCAATGGCGAAGAGGTTGAATTGTACAATACCGCAGGAATCCGGGTTTATAAAGGGCAAATGCACAGCACGCAATTGGATTTGACAACGGTGGAAACTGGACTTTATCAATTGGTAATCAGAAATGCAAAGAACAAAAGC
>JBMYJC010000419.1:0-1875 GCA_049594055.1 Luteibaculum sp.
GGATGCAGGAAAGACCCATTGGAGATTTGGTGGATGCTTTGCTTCAATTAGGTGCAAGCGTAAAATACTTGGGTAAAGAAGGCTTCCCACCGCTGCAGATTTCTGGAGTTAAGAAGGTGGAAACAGAAGAAATAGAAATTAATGCGGAAAAATCCAGTCAATACGTTAGTGCAGTAATGCTGGCTGCAAGCTCCCTGAAAAAAGGCCTGCGAATTAGAATAAAAAACCTCAAAGGATCACTACCATACATTAAGCTAACTGCGGCCATTATGCAAGAGGCCGGCATTGCAGTTACTTTCTCGGAAAACCTAATAGAAATTAAGCCAAGCCAATTTGACGATCGGAAATTTTTACCCGAGGCAGACTGGAGCGCGGCATCTTACTGGTATAGTATTGTGGCCATTAGCGGACAAGAGTTTGAACTACTGGGATTAAAAGAAAATTCTGGTCAGGGCGATGCCGCGCTAATAAACATTTTCCGACAGTTGGAAATTGATACCCAGTTTACGGATCAAGGCATAATTATTAAGCCCAATGGGAAAAAACCCAAGCGTTTTGCCTACAACTTTCGCAATCAACCCGATTTGGCCCAAACCCTTGTGGTATGCTGTGCAGTTTTGGGAATAGCGGGTGAATTTAGCGGACTGGAAAGCCTTCGCATCAAAGAAACCGATCGAATTGCCGCCTTGCAAAATGAGTTAAACAAATTTGGTTGGACCTTAACATCTGCTGATGATGAACACTGGAAACTAGAACAAAAAGGTTCAATCCAGGAAAATATTGAAATAGAAACTTACGAAGACCACCGGATGGCAATGGCCTTTGCACCGTGGGTTTTAAGCACTGGAATGCTCTACATTCGCAATGCTGAGGTGGTTGAGAAATCTTACCCAGAGTTTTGGAAGGATTTGAGTAAAAGTGGAATACGCGTAAATGAATTAGCTCATGAGTGGAAATAGCTTCGGCCAGGTTTTTAGGATAAGCACATTTGGGGAGTCGCATGGAGCCGCATTGGGAGTAATCATTGATGGCTGCCCCGCTGGATTAGAAATTTCTGAAAGCGATATCCAAACCGATTTAGACCGAAGAAAACCAGGGCAATCTAAGCTGGTAACCCAAAGAAAGGAAGGCGATGTAGCAGAAATATTATCCGGCGTATTTGAAGGAAAAACCACAGGAACACCCATTGCCATTCTCATTAGAAACAACAACCAAAAGCCTAAAGATTACGACCATATAAAAGATAAATTCCGGCCTTCTCACGCAGACTACACCTATGAAATAAAATACGGGCACCGGGATTATCGCGGAGGAGGAAGGTCTTCTGCCAGAGAAACGGCAGCGCGAGTTGCGGCTGGGGCAATTGCTAAAAAACTGTTGAAACAGCTAGGCTGCGAAATAAGAGCCTACGTGAATCGAGTAAAGGATATTGCTATTCCAGAAGATTTTATTCTTAAGGATACGGCAGCTATTGAAAGCAATGCCGTGCGTTGCCCAGACCCAGAGACTGCAGTACGAATGGAGGAACTAATTAAGGAAACGCGCAAAGCGGGTGACAGTGTAGGCGGTTCGGTTTTTTGCGAGATTCTAAATCCACCTAAAGCATTGGGGGAACCCGTATTTGACAAATTAAATGCCGATTTGGCCAAAGCCATGATTGGAATAAATGCCGCTCAGAGCTTCGAGTATGGATCTGGTTTTGCGGGAACCTTTGCTTATGGATCCGAGAACAACGATGCCTTCTACAGCAAAGAGGATGGCAGCATTGGAACCAAAACGAACAAAAGCGGCGGTATTCAAGGTGGAATAAGCAACGGTGAGCGCATTTACTTCACGGTAGGATTTAAACCCGTTGCCACTTTAATGAAAGATCAG
>JBMYJC010000420.1:0-1871 GCA_049594055.1 Luteibaculum sp.
TAATTTTGACCTCCACCCATTTCCTGGATAAAAAAAAACCACCCGAAGGTGGTTTTCTCAATCTAACTTTCAATTCAGTTTATCCTAAAAATGGATATCTATAATCTGTAGGTGGGTTAAAAGTTTCCTTTAAGGTGCGTACCGAGCACCAACGCAATAGGTTCAAATAGAATCCAGCTTTGTCATTGGTACCAGAGCCTCTAGCTCCACCAAAAGGCTGTTGACCAACCACTGCTCCCGTAGGTTTATCGTTAATGTAAAAATTACCCGCACTCTGCTCTAACAAGTCGGTTAATTCAGCTATAACATAACGGTCTTTAGAGAAGATTGCTCCGGTTAAGGCATACTCCGAGGTCTCATTCAAAATAGCCGCTGTTTCGCGCCATTTGTCTTTTTCGTATACAAAAATGGTAAGTACAGGCCCAAATATTTCCTCACACATGGTGCGGAACTTTGGGTCTTTTACCACCACAACCGTTGGTTCTATAAAGTAACCTTTGCTGTCATCGTAGCCACCTCCTGCAATTATTTCTGCGTCTGGAGCTTTTTTAATGAAATCGATATAGCCAGCTATTTTATCAAAAGCGCGCTTATCAATTACCGCATTAACAAAGTTGCCAAAGTCTTCGGTAGGACCCATTTTAAAGGAGTTTACCTGCTCAACCAAGTGTTTTTTCACATCCTCCCATAAATTATTTGGGATGTAAGCTCTGGAAGCTGCAGAACATTTTTGGCCCTGAAATTCAAAGGCTCCCCGAGCCAAGCCAGTAGCAACTTCTTTGGGGTTAGCGCTGTGGTGGGCAAAAACAAAATCCTTTCCGCCCGTTTCTCCTACAATGCGAGGGTATTGTTTGTAGATATCTATGTTATTTCCAATCTCTTTCCACAAGTGCTTAAATACTGCAGTAGAACCTGTAAAGTGCAATCCAGAGAATTCGGGATGTTTAAAAACCACCTCCCCCACTTCAGGACCATCGGCTACCACCATATTAATAACACCATCTGGCAATCCTGCCTCTTTAAAAATTTGCATCACCATATTGGCAGAATACATTTGAGATTCTGCCGGTTTCCAAACGCAAACATTTCCCATTAGCACGGCAGACATGGGTAAATTACCCGCAATAGCCGTAAAGTTGAATGGGGTAATAGCAAATACAAATCCCTCTAGCGGCCTATACTCCAAGCGATTCCATATTCCTTTGGCATTTTCTGGCTGCTTTTGGTAGATCTCTGTCATAAACTCCACATTGTAGCGTAGAAAATCTATGAGCTCGCAAACGGCATCAATCTCAGACTGAAAAGCATTTTTACTCTGAGCTAACATGGTACCCGCATTCATGCGATAGCGATATTTAGTAGAAATTAGCTCAGCAGCTTTTAAAAAGATGGCAGCTCTATCCTGCCAAGCCATTTTGCTCCATTTTTTTCTTGCATCCAGCGCTGCTTTTATCGCCTTTTCAACGTGCAATTTTGTGCCGTATGAAAAGTGCCCTAGTATGTGTTGATGGTCGTGCGGTGGCGACATGGGGCGTTTATCATCGGTATGGATTTCTTCTCCCCCAATGTAAAGGGGCACATCTATTTTACTGGCTCTTAGTTCTTTTAAGGCTTTTACCAGTTGTTCTTTTTCCGGTGTTCCGGGTGCGTAATCGTAAATAGGTTCGTTTACCGCTTTGGGAACCTGAAAAAAAGCATTTGACATAATCTGTTGTTTTGTTTTTATGGATTTTAATTCATTGCAATTGGGTAGGCAAAGTGCAGCTCAGGCACCGCCAAATCAAACTCAGTATCGTTCTCGGTATTCAAAAAGGTATAATGTCCTACCATTTTTCCAAATGGCGAACGCAGGTGGCAAAACGATTGGTAGC
>JBMYJC010000421.1:0-1864 GCA_049594055.1 Luteibaculum sp.
TCCAGGGATTCATATTGTTAGCTTGATCTCGGAATCTGGAGAGCGATTAGCAGTAGCAAAGTTGACGATTTTGTAGATCGATTTATTGGTACAAAAAAAAGCCGCAGCGTTCGCTGCGGCTTTTTTTATGCAAAACAGTTTTTAATGATGGGTGCATAGCGAGGGTAGAATTTTTCGTAGCACCATTTTTTAAGTATGAGTAGCTCTGGTGAGTTCCTGAGGTTTCTTATTCCCTTGCGAAGCTCCTTTTCAAAGAGTCGAGGGTCGAAACTTACTTTTTGTAAAACCTGCTTGGTGAATTCTAACATGGTAAAAGGTTTTAAGGGTTGGGTAAATCAGCTGCCAAATCGGTAGGCAATTTTGGTGTAGATCCATCGATTGAAGTTGCCACTTCTGAGATGCGTGTTTCTGTTGTTTTCGTTAATATCCCGAACCGATAGCAGCGAGTTTCCTAAACAAATTTCTGCAAAGAACATTGAGCCAAAAAGGTAGCGAATTCCACCAAGTCCTGCCAATTCAAATCGATTAAATGCAACAGGATTATTGCGTTCTCCATTGCTGTCAAACTCCTTAAAATGGATTAAGCTCCCTCCCGAAATCCCCGCAAATAGCGAAAAATTATTCCAGTGATAATGAATTTGGATTGGAGCCTCAATGTATCCCAGGCTAATTTTAAACTGGGTAAAATCTCCGTTCTGGGTATCGGCTCTTTTTACGCTTCCCTTTTGTGCGTATTGCAAGTCTAAATTCCAGGACCATTTAGTGGTTATTCTTCTTTCTACCCCTATGCCCAGGAGTAATCCGGCCTTATCGTAACCCCCGTAACTATCTCCATCCACCTGACTGGTGCTTAACCCACCAAAAATATGGGGAACAAAGCTTTTCTCCTGACAGAATACTGCCGTGGATAGGGTAAATAGGCAACTAATAATTAAGCATCGTAGCATTATAACTTCTCCTTGATTCGTTTGGTGAGTTCCCCAATTCCTTCCACCGCTCCTTTGGATATATACACATATGGATTTTTAGGTTTAAAATGACTCATGTTTCCAGGGTCTAGCATAAAAATGGGTTTGTCCTCCGGTAGGTATCGAAATAAATTGGCAGCCGGATATACTTGTAACGAGGTTCCAATGATGCATAGTGCATCGCAGGTGGAAATTATTTCTGCTGCTTCAATTAAAGCAGGGACGGGCTCTCCAAACCATACTACATGAGGTCTTAATTGATCGCCTTGGGGGTCCAGGTCCCCAACTTTTATGTATTCCTTTTCCTCCCATTCATAGACAAGGTCTGGATTTTTAGAAGAAGAAACCTGGGTTATGATACCGTGCAGGTGCAGGGTTTTGGTGCTTCCGGCACGTTCGTGAAGGTCGTCTATGTTTTGCGTTATCACCACGACATCATAGTCTTCCTCTAATTTTGCCAGGCCTAGATGCGCAGCGTTGGGTTTTGCCTTTTTAATTTGAAGCCAGCGATCTCTGTAGAATTTTATCACCAATGCAGGATCGCGTTCCCAGGCCATTGGAGTAGCTACTTCGTACACGCTGTAATTTTCCCAAAGCCCATCGCTATCTCTAAAGGTTTTTAAGCCGCTTTCTGCGCTAATGCCCGCTCCAGTAAGAACTCCTATTTTCTTCTTTTTCATACGTGCCCTAAATATCCGCTTCTCTTACCTTTGCCTCCAAATTTTAACGCAATGGCGCAAGGGAAAAGGCAGGAAGCCTTAGACTACCACGAAAAAGGAAAACCTGGAAAAATAGAGGTGGTTCCTACCAAACCTTACCATACACAGCATGATTTAGCCTTGGCATACTCACCAGGTGTAGCCGAACCTTGCAAGGAAATTGCAGAAGATATAGAT
>JBMYJC010000422.1:0-1847 GCA_049594055.1 Luteibaculum sp.
TATTTGTATTGTTTTCATGCCTAAGGAATTTCGATACAAAACTGTACCAAAGTGATATTTGATGCAATACCTAGTTTTAGGTATTTATTTAAAATGAAACCAAATAAGCTACATGCCTTTCTGTATTTGGGTCATAAACCTCAAAAGAAAACACAATCAAGCCAAAAGCATTAGGAATATAAATTGCAGCCTCAATTCCTGCTCATCCATCCAAAAAACAGCCTCTAAACAATCAACCTTAAAAAATACCAACTTTTAGGTATTGCCTCCGGAAGGAATATGCCTGTGTTTTGCAGGGTTATTTGGATTGAATAAAAATAGTGAAGCCCCTTAAGTCAATTTCCGCACTAATAAGCCTCCTGTGCTCTGCGCAACTGTATTGCCAGATTGAAGTGGACTCTGCCCTCTTTCGCGTGATGGATGAGGTAGTAATCTCGGCAACCCGAACCGAAAAGAAGTCACAGGATGTTGCGGTGCCCACCATTATCCTTTCGGGAAAAGAGGTGCAATTATCTGGGTACACGGAACTTAACCAGATCCTGGCAGAGCAGAGCGGAATTGTAATAACCGAGGGGCATGGGTCGGGCATTCAGATTCAGGGATTTGACCCTGAGTACACCATGATTCTAATTGATGGCGACCCCATGATAGGCAGAACCGCCGGGGTATTGGATCTGGATCGCATCAACCTGAGGAATGTAGCGCGCATAGAGATTGTGAAGGGCGCAGCCTCCTGTTTGTACGGCAGTGAGGCCATGGGCGGAGCGGTAAACATCATCACCAAATCCCCTGCAGAGGAATTAGATCTAAGGGCCTTTGCGGCCATGGGCTCACCCTCTTTTTACGAGCTGGGATTAAATGCCAGTGGGAAAAACGGTGCATTGGGCTGGTCCCTGTTTGCCGATTACCAGCACGCAGCCGGATTTGATCTAAACGATAGCTTAAATGGGGTTAACCTGGGTAGATCGCGAAAATTAAACCTACAGGCAAAAGGCTATTTTAATCTTGGCGATTACGATTTTAAACCCGCCTTACGCTTTTATCGCGATAATCTTCCCGGAGATTTTTATCAGAATACCTCCACCCAGGAGCCATTTTACAGTAAGGCCCTTACGGAAGAGATTTCCGGAGTACTGCCCATGAGCAAAACCTGGAACAAAGGCATAAAAACTACCGCCAAGCTTTACGCCAGCTACTTCCGTACAGCTAGCTCTGCCGGTATTGTTGGCAGCAGCGAAAACGCTACGGATGTAAGCGCTAGTAATTTTAAGCAACAGCTCATCATGCCCGAGTTTACGGTGGAAATTCCCAAGAGCGGTGCGCTGCATTACCTATTTGGCGTGGGTGGAAGGATTGAAAATGTTAGCGCAGAACGCTACGCAGAAAATCGGGCATTGATAACGCAGTACGCATTTGGCCAAATGCAATTTCGCCCCATTGAGGATTTGGAACTAACGGGTGGAATTAGAGCAGACCATGTTAATTTATATGGGTCTCGCCTCAGTCCCAAATTGAGTGCAATTTACCAGTGGAAAAACAAAATAAACCTAAAAGGCTCTCTGGGTTATGGCTTTAAAACTCCGGACTTTAGACAGCTCTACCTCGATTTCACTAACCAGGCCATTGGCTATAGTGTGGTGGGAAGTGAAATTGCCGCAGACCGAATTAATCAGCTACAAGCGAGTGGCGTTATTGCAGAGGTCTTGCCCGATTTGGCCAATGTAAATGCCTTGCAAGCAGAAATCTCTCAATCCATCAATCTGGGACTAGTCTATTTTATCAGTCAGGATCACAGTTTGGAGATCAACTTTTTCCACAACAAGATTTCCAACTTAATTAATTCGGTA
>JBMYJC010000423.1:0-1837 GCA_049594055.1 Luteibaculum sp.
AGATGATATTAGCACCGATGGAATTGAGCTGATTGGTCAGATACGTTTGATTTACGATAACTACGGATTTGAAACCGAAATCCTTGCGGCCTCGGTGCGCCACCCTATGCACATCATTCAGTGTGCAGAATTAGGAGCGGATGTAATGACCGGTCCCCTAAGCGCTATCATGGCTTTACTAAATCACCCATTAACCGATATAGGATTAGAGAAATTTCTTGCTGATCATGCAAAAAATAATGCCTAGCTTTTAGGCATGAAACTATCAATTCACCCTCAAAATCCTGAGTTAAGGAAAATACAACAAGCGGTAGAAATCTTAAAAAGCGGTGGGGTAATCATCTATCCCACCGATGCCGTTTACGTAATGGGCTGTAGCCTTTTACACAACAAAGCCATCCAAAAAGTAGCGCAGCTACGCGGTATTAAACCCGAGAAGGCCAACTTCACCTTGATGTGCGAGGATTTAAGCCACCTTTCCTCCTATTGCAAGCCCATAAATACGGCCACCTTTAGGGTAATGCGCGATAAACTCCCTGGGCCCTACACCTTTATTTTGGAGGCCAGTAATGAGGTTCCTAAGATTTTTAAGAGCAAAAAGAAAACGGTGGGAATTCGAGTACCTGATAACTTGATCACCCGCACTTTAATTAAGGAGCTTGGCAATCCACTTATTTCAACATCGGTACACAACGATGACCAAATCCTTGAATACATTTCAGAACCATCGTTAATTGCCGAACAGTGGGAAAACCAGGTTGACTGCATTATAGATGGTGGTATGGGCGGATTAACCGCAACCACCATCATAGATTGTACAGGCCCAGAGCCAGAAGTTACCAGACAAGGCTTAGGAGTGCTTGAAAATCAATAAGCCTTTTCCTAACTATTCCTCACGCAGTTTTTATAGTTTTTTCAGGCAAGCTATGGCAATAGGTAGGAGGATTGTTGAATAGCCAAAAAAAACTGGACATAAAAAAACCCGGCCAAAAGCCGGGTTTTAAAATGTGTAAAGCTTGTTGCTTAGAAATGCATGAAGATTCCAACACGAGCAGCATTACCCATAATGCCACTAGCATTACCAACTCCTGTGTTAACACCAAAAGCAGTTCCTTTAGAACCACTGTCTAAAGTCTCTTCCCTTGAAGCGGTGTTATTAGTACCATCAGATGTTACATCAAAAGTAGTTTCTTCTCCCTGACCAGTAATGTTAAGTAAAGCAGTGATTCCGTATTCCAGAGAAACGCTAAACTTAGGAGCAAAGAAATACTCTGCACCCATAAATCCTCTAGCCGCTAATCTAAAAGTAGTTCCAGCTATTGACTCAACAACGTAATCGTCTTTTACTGCTAGATCATCACGATCGTTACCGTACTCAAACTCACTTCTTGAAGTAGAAAGTCCAGCAAATCCTTCGATACCCCAGTACCCTTGGATACGTGTGTTACCTCTTCTGAATTCGCGACCGAAACCAAGCATTAAATCAAAGTTTCTCGTTCTTTCGATGTCCTCTACCTGGTCTGTTCCAACTGCATTTCCATTATCCAACTCAGGAGTTAGAGAAGTGATTTTGTTTGTGTTTGCATTCAACATCAAAGTGAAACGACAAGCAGCGTTTTCAGAATCGAAACGCTTGGCAAAAAAGGTCAGAGGCGCTACTGGAGACTTGGCACCAATTTTGTCATTGGAGTTAAACTTTAAAATGTCAAATACTGGAACCGCATCAAATCCAAGTGCGTAATCCAAGGCTTGGGGTAAAATAGGCTCACCTTTCTTAGAAACTAGGCTCTGCCCCATAACAGCAACGGACGTTAATACCACTGCTGCACTTAAAAGT
>JBMYJC010000424.1:0-1827 GCA_049594055.1 Luteibaculum sp.
GGTGGGTCTTGTACTGCAGAAGCTATTTCCCCAAATGGTTTGTTGTTAACCAACCACCACTGTGCTTATGGTGCGGTGCAAGCGCAATCTTCTACCGATAATAACTACCTGGAAGAGGGGTTTTGGGCTAAGTCCTACGATGAAGAACTTCCCAACGAGGGTATGACAGCTTCTTTCCTTGTGCGCATGGAAGATGTTTCTAACCGTGTTTTGGCCGAGCTAACAGCTGAAATGACTGAGGAAGAGCGTCAGAAAAAAATCCAGGAAATTGCTCAAGCTATTCAGGCTGAGGCAACCGAGGGAACGCAATACGATGCTCGTGTAAAATCTTTCTTTAACGGAAACGAATTTTACCTTTTTGTTTACAACACTTTTAAGGATGTGCGTTTAGCGGGTATTCCACCAGAGTCCATTGGAAAATTTGGTGGTGATACAGACAACTGGATGTGGCCACGCCACACCGGAGATTTTGCTTTGCTAAGAGTTTATGGTGACGCTGAGGGCAAACCAGCCGATTTCAGCAAAGAGAATAAGCCTATCCAACCTAAACACTTTTTACCTATTTCTTTGGCAGGCGTGCAAGAAGGAGACTATGCTATGATTATGGGTTACCCAGGATCTACAGACCGCTATCTTTCTTCTTTTGGAGTTAAAATGGAGTTGGATTACAGACAACCAACTATCGTGGATATAAGAGATGCCAAGCTTAAAACCATGAAAAAATACATGGATGCAGACAAAGCCGTACGCATTCAGTATGCATCTAAATATGCACAGGTATCCAACTACTGGAAGTACTTCATTGGGCAGCAAAAGCAGTTAAAAAACAACAAGGTTTACGACAAAAAGAAAGCGCTTGAAGCTGAATTTACCAAGTGGGTAAATGCCAATGAAAAAAGAAAAGCAGAATATGGGGAGGCATTAAAACTCATAGAAGAGGGAATTGCTGGTTTATCAAAAAGTGCGGTTGCTTCAAATTACATGGTAGAGGCAGGGCTTACAGGAACTTCGGCCATTTTATTTGCTTACCGCGTTCAAAGGATGTTAGAGCCTGTAATTAATGATCCAACCTTATTGGAGCAGGTAAAACCAAAATTAAAAGAGTTAGCGGCCAGCAACTTTAAAGATTACTACAAACCTTTGGAGAAGGATGTGTACCAAACCATGTTGGAGATGTACATCAAAAATGTACCGCAAGACCAATTGCCCGAATTTTTAAAGGAAACGGTAATAGGAAAATACAAGGGCGATGTAGCGAAGTTTATTGATAAAACTTTTGATAAGTCTATCTACACTTCCAAGGAAAATTTTGAAGCCTTTTTGGAAGATCCAAGTGAAAAGGACCTTGAGAAAGACGAAGTAGGAAAGGCGGCAGCAAACTTTATTGAACTGTATTTTGGAAGAGCGGAAATGGCAAAAGAGGCTAACGCTAAATTGGATAAAGGAAACCGTTTGTTTGTAAAGGGCTTACGGGAAATGAATCCACAAAAGAACTACTACCCAGATGCGAATTCTACTATGCGTTTAACCTATGGTACGGTAGGTGCATACCAACCTGCAGATGGCGTGAAGTACAACTATTACACTACAGCTGAAGGCATTTTACAAAAAGAAGACCCAAGCAATCCAGAGTTTATTGTTCACGAGCGCTTGGCTAAGCTGATTGAGGATGGCAACTTTGGCCGTTATGGCAACGAAAAAGGAGAATTGGTAACCTGTTTTATCACCAACAACGATATCACGGGTGGTAACTCTGGTTCTCCAGTTATCAATGCCAGAGGAGAATTAATTGGTTGTGCTTTTGATGGAAACTGGGAAGCGATGAGT
>JBMYJC010000425.1:0-1804 GCA_049594055.1 Luteibaculum sp.
AGCAAATGCAATACTTCAGTAGCTGCGTTATATGATGCTCCTTCTCCGCCAAGTTGAATTTGTTATGATTGGTCTGCAAAATGCTGAAAAGCCATTGCCGTTGAATATTCAAAAAAGGAGGGCTCGGTTTCCAGGTTATCTTTTAGTCGGTTTACAAAGGCAATTACCTTCTCTTTTGGGATGCAAGTGCCGTTTACTTTTATTCGCTCTCTAAAATCTTTAAAGTGAGGGGAAGTGTACAAGCCTACTTTATACCCGGCTTCTTGTAGCACAGAGGCCATCATATTGGCTACTGAGCCTTTTCCGTTGGTGCCGGCAATATGCACCGATTTAAATTGATTCTCTGGATTGCCTAGAAAGTCGCAAATACGAGATATTCTTTCCAATCCTGGCTTAAATGCGCTTCCACCTTGTTTTGAGAACATGGGGAGTCGTGTAAACAGGTAATCCAGCGTTTCGCTATAACTCATTCCAGGATGAACTTAAAGGTCATTTTACCTTTTTGTTCAACAGCTGCATCACTCTTGGAGCTGTATTTAGATTGCTTGGCGGCAGATGCGGCCAGATCAAACAGATATTGACTGGTGGTGTTGGATTCCGCAAGGTTAGGCGCGGTGCGCGTTACGTTTCCATATCTGTCTACCCAAATATTTAAAACTACAGTACCTTCCTCTTTGGTGTCTTCTATGGTGGTACCTTTTACCAAGGATCTTCCAGAAAGTTCCCAACTTCCCATTCCTCCGCCTAAAATTCCTTTGCCCTGTGGTTTTCCTTCTTCGGAACCGGCATCTCCTTTACCTTCCCTATTGCCTTGTGAGCCTCCCCCGGTGGTAGCCGGATTATCATTTTGTTTTCCAGGATACAAAGCGCGCTGATTCACCTGTCGTTGCGGCTGAACCTCTTTCACCGGTTCAGGCTTTTCCTCGGTTTTTTCTTTTTTCTCCGTCTTTTTTGTGCTGGTGGGTGTAGCTATATCTGAAACATCTTCCTGAACTACCTGCTCTTGCGGAGCTGCGGTATTTTGTACAGCCGTTGGTGTGGTTTGTGCTGGGGTAGGATCCTCTGTAGGTTGAGGTTGTGGACTGGGAGTATCTCCCTGGCCGGTAAAACTGGTTCCGTAATCGGCCATAGCTATCTCTACGCCAATTTCCTTGGGGAGCGGATCGGGCTGCGTAAGTCCAACAAACAAAAAGATGATCAGTAACACTACATGGAATAGGATACTGATTACTAAAGCTCTTTTATTGCTGGGAAGTTTTATCATGAGCTAGGGCTGCGTGGCTAAAACAATTTTGCAATTATTTCTTTTGGCAACGTCTAAAACGCTAACCATGTTACCGGTTGGAACACTTTTGTCCACGTGTAAAACAATGCTTTGTTGTTCCTCATCTCCTGGTACCAACCGGCTTTTAAGTTCTTCCTCAAAACTGCCTTCCTCTACCTGCGTTCCTCCAATAAAATATTGTAGATCATCAGTAATGGTTACCGAGAGTTTTGGTTTTTGCTTGGTTTTGTTCTTGCTGCTTGGTAAATCTACCGGAAGGGCATAGGGGCTAACCAAGGTGGAAAGAATGATAAAAAAGATAAGCAATAGGAATACCAGGTCTGTCATAGAAGACATACTGAAACCGGTATTTATCTTATTTCTCGAACCTAAATTCATGTAGGTTATTTACTGGGTTCGTCAAGTAAGTCTAGAAATTCAATAGCGCTGATTTCCAACTTGTTTACCACCTTGTTTACAAAGGAAACTAAGGAGTTATAGGCAATGTAGGCAACAATCCCGATCACCAAACCTGCCACG
>JBMYJC010000426.1:0-1803 GCA_049594055.1 Luteibaculum sp.
CTTAACGAGGAATCTAAACCGCTGATGGGGTATTTTAAATCTAGAGCGAGGGAATCCCATTCAAAAATGAAAATCTACTCGAATATGACCGACATTCGAAAGGCCTGCTCGGAATACATCTGGTTCTGGGACAAAAGCATTGGGATCTTCTGTTATACCATACTGGAAAAAAAAGCCTGGCTCAGTTGCTAGTGAGAACTGCTTACTGAACTGGTATCTGATCCCTACAAATGGTAATACTGAGCTTACATATCTATTTTCCGTTGTGTTTCGAATGTTTGCAAAAGTAAAGGTGGCGTCCCCACCAAAGTAAAAGAACCATTTACCCGACTGTTTGAAAGATCTGACCCAACCCAAGCTCCCCGTATACTCATTTAGGTCTTTATCCCCAGTACTCGAAAAAAACTCGAAACCAATACGTATCCGCGTATTTTCGGATAGCCTCCTTGTATAAAGGATTTCCGGAGTGTTGGAGCTTTCCATAAAAAGGACATTAATAAAACGCCTTAAGCTAATTCCAATGGTGTTCTTGTCTCCCTGAATAGCAGAATGCTCAGAAACAACTTGGGCACTCAAATGAGTGCCCAAAGAAAAAAACAATACAACTGCTAATGCTTTGCGCATCTTAATCAAAATCACTAAAAATATCTTCAATATCCTCTAACAACTGTTCAGACTTCACAATAAAATCTTCTCTAGATCCATCGGAATAAACAATGTCTACCTCAACCCCGTCATTTCGGTCAACTGCATTCAATTCTCCGATTTTAGTACCATTCTGCTTTATGTTAACAGAAAGGGCCTGGTTGTAATCTGCTGCCGTAAGATTGTCTTCAAACAACCCCTCTGGATCTACAACAAACTCATATCGAAGTCCTCCAGCTAAAATGTTACCGGTAACACTAACCAAGTTCTGTTCAATGTCAAAATCCTCGTAGCTATCTGTGTTGGACTCTCCAGTTAGGTTCACCTCAAAACGACAAGCTCCGCTATTCTCCAAACTATAATTAACCGTATACTTCTTGCTATTTGCCCTAGAAAGCGCAACAAAATGGGTGTAAGGAGCGGTCCGGAAGCTTGCTACTAGGCTTACTGGCAGTGTAGTACTGGATCCATTGTCTAAGCTTAGCTCATCCAAACCAATACCCGCAAGCTCAGTACCATTGTACGTAACAGATGCTGAAAGGCTTGCTGGAATTTTATAACTCTCGCCATCAATTATGGCAGTTTTTTCACTATAGTTTTCAATTTTTCCCACCAGATTTAAATTGCTCTGGTTAGATGGATTGGTAGGAAGGCTGATTTGAACCATGTTAGAATTGGTTGTTTTCGTGAAGGACTCACTACTTGGGTTCCATACGTAAATTCCAGCATAAGAACTAAAATTAACTTCATTGTTTTCATAGAACTCATCAGAGAAATATTGGTCTTCAAGTATCTCCAAAAGACTTTCCACCCAATCCACATCAAAATCAGCATTTCCCTCCTCAATTAAAATCATAAAAAAGTCGGCCAACTCTCCATCATGTAGTGTTTGGGCACAGCCCTTAATATTCTGAAGCGAGTTTTCCATTGCCGCCTTGGCATCAACAGGATTAGCAACTTCCTCTTTATTCTTGTCCTTTTTACAAGCAGTAAAGAGTAGTGCTACAAATACACTAAAACATAAAATTCTTTTCATAATCTTGGATAATAAGGCCGCAAAAGTAAATTATTTACTTAACAGTTTTTTAGATTTTTTCATCTTGGCACAAAAAAACCCGTCAAATGACGGGCTTTTAACGAAAGCTGCTATTTTGGAGG
>JBMYJC010000427.1:0-1800 GCA_049594055.1 Luteibaculum sp.
TTGAAATTTTAGACACTTCATTGGTCAATCTAGCGGTGCAGATTTGTGAAGGTACTTCCTACTCTTTTGATGGACAGGAACTAACACAAAGCGGCCAATACACGGCTGTTTTTTCCAATCAGGCAGGATGCGACTCTACCGTAAACCTGAATTTAACGGTTGTTCCAGAGATCGTGAATGATGGGAATGAGTTTAATATTTGCGAAGGCGAGACTGTGATTGTTGGTGGAATTAGCTACAATGAAGCGGGGAATTACTCGCAAACCTTCACATCGCAGGCGGGTTGCGATAGTACCTACAACTTTGAGGTGATTGTCAATGAGGCTTTTCAGGAGAATCGCTCTGAAACTATTTGCTCAGGTGATAGTCTCCTGTTTTTCGGAGAATATTTGAAATCAGCAGGGGTTTACGATACGGTATTTCAGCGCACCAATGGATGCGACAGTACTATACGTATGGTTTTGAGTGAAATACCAAGCTACGCGTTTTTCGATACCGCTTTTGTTTGTCAAGGCGATACCCTGGATTTTGAGGGGCAGGTAATTTTTAATCCTGGAAAATATGTAGCCAATCTTCAAACGGAGGCTGGCTGTGATAGTATTTTAAACCTTAGAGTTTACCGAAAAGAAAATGTGTTTTTTGAGAAGTTCTCAAACCTGTGCTTTGGAGATACACTCATTTTTGGGGAACAAGAAATTACGGGCGCTGGGGTTTACACCGAAACCTTTGAATCATTTAGTGGCTGCGATAGTACCGTACGTTTAACCATTACTCAATTTGTTTTGGATACAGGGTTAACCATAAATGGAAATACACTGGTTTCTAAGGAATCTAATGCCACTTATCAATGGATTAACTGCGAGACTGGGCAGGCTATTTCTGGCGCAACTACCATGAGTTTTAATACTAATCAACCAGGGACATACGCAGTAGTGATCTCCAGAGACGGTTGCAGCGATAGCTCCCGTTGCGTTGAATTGAACAAAACATCCATCTTTGAGATTCAATCTCGTAGTACTCCCATTTCGGTATTTCCTAATCCAGCCAAAAATCTGCTTTCGGTGGATTTAAATTCTGTAAACCAGAATTATACCTACAGCATTACTGATCTACAGGGAAGAATTATTCAGACCGGTCAACTTTCTAAGGGAAGCAATGTGATTAAAATTGAGGATTTAGGGCAGGGAAGCTACTTTTTAAGACTCGAGGACGGGGAGAAAAAATTCTTCGCCAGGTTTATTAAATACTAGATGAAATAAGACTGGTTTGCTGAGCATGGCAGATCAGTCTTTTTTAATTCATATTTGGTTTATAAAATAAACAAGTCTATATTTGAAATGAGTTTAAAACAAAATTATAATGGAAACCAATCAAGAATTTACAGAGCAAAAAAGCATAGCACTTATTGAAAGAATGATTTCTGAGGCTAGAAGAAGCTTTTCCAAAACGGCCATATTTTTTCTCATATGGGGCTTAGTACTGGCCCTGGCAGGAATAGGGGAGTACGTATTAAATATTCGTTCCTATCAACATCCTTACATCGTTTGGCCCATAGCCAGCGTGGTTGGAGCAATTTGGGCTGGTGTTGTTGGGAAAAACCTAAGCATTGAAAAAGGAAACAGTACCATCATAGACCGCGTGATGTTTTCCCTCTGGACCAGCTTTTTTATCACACTGGTTCTGTTTATAGCCGCCTGTGTTTTTAGCAACATCAATCCAGGGTCTTACATCATTATTATAACCGGATTGCCTACGGTGGTAACGGGAATGGTATTACGGTTTAATCCATTGATTTGGGGT
>JBMYJC010000428.1:0-1791 GCA_049594055.1 Luteibaculum sp.
GCTTAATCCCAGCATTTCGTAGGGCTCATGACTGGTTGAAGCAAAAAGTTTTAAGAGACCTGTTTTCCTCAAAAACTTAAGCAGCGCAAAGGTGATATGATGCGCACGCTCTGGTGGAAAACTAAATATGATGGATTTAAAAAGTGCGTACATGCTTAAAATTTCTGCTAAAAAAGGAACTTATCCCATATCCTCCGTTGTTAGTCTTAACTAACTATTTTTTAAGCCCTGTCAAATTCCCTATTTTCGCTTGCAACTATTGCTTTCTATGAAAATAACCAAACTAGTTTGTGTTTCCTTCCTCATAGGCTTGTTCGCTTGCCAATCTGCAGATGAAAACAGCTCTTCTAAGCCCAGCATTGTTTGCACTACCAATATTGTAGCCGATTTAATACAACAGCTGGGTGGCGATGATTTTGAAGTGGTTTCGCTGATGGGCCCTGGGGTAGATCCTCATATTTACAAAGCCAAACCCAGGGATATTGAGAAATTGCAGAATGCAAGCATCGTTTTTTACAACGGTCTTCACCTGGAAGGAAAAATGAGTGAAATCCTTGAAAATTTCGCGAAGCAAAAACCTTGTATTGCATTGAGTGACGGTATAAACCCCGATTTGATTATTCGGGAGGAGGCTTTTGTTGGAGGTATGGATCCGCACTTTTGGTTCGACACGAAACTCTGGGAAGAGGCGGCCAATTATGCAGCTCTGACCATGAAAAAACATTTTCCAGATAAAGGCTCCAGCATTGATGAAAGGTTAATGGGATTTAGAAAAGAGCTTCAATCCTTGCGCGATGAACTTGAATCTAGTGTTAGCGAGCTTCCAGTTGAAAAAAGAATGCTGGTTACAGCCCACGATGCATTTAGCTACTACGCACGCGAATACAACTTTACCCTCCTCAGCATCCAGGGATTATCTACCCAGAGCGACTTTAGCGTAGCCGTGGTAGATAGTCTGAGTAACAGCATTGTTGAACAAAAAATTCCTTGCGCCTTTTTTGAGTCCAGCATTTCAAAAAAATCAGTTGAAACCTTGCTGCAGGTATGCAAACAAAAAGGGATGGAAGTACGCGAAGGAGGAATTCTATTCAGTGATGCACTTGGGAACCCCGATTCTGAAGCAGGCAATTACATAGGAATGTTGAGACATAATACCCGTCAAATCTTATCCTGCTTAAAACAATGAACTCCGCTATTGAAGCCCATAATTTAACGGTAAGCTATACAGGTTTGCCCGTACTATGGAACCTGGATTTTCATATTCCGGAGGGCAGTATGTGCGGAATTATTGGCCCCAATGGTTCTGGAAAAACCACCTTGCTAAAATCTACCATGAACCTGATTAAGCCTGACATCGGGTACATAAAAGTATTCGGGAAATCCGTAGAAAATGTGCGCGAACGCGTAAGCTATGTTCCCCAGCGTGAGAGTGTGGACTGGACTTTCCCTGCCACCGTATGGGATATTGTTAAGAGTGGAAGATATGGGCCCAAAAAGCTGTTTAAAAAACTCAACAAAGAAGACCTTGAAATTGCTGAGGATGCGCTGGAGCAGGTTAAAATGACAGATTATAAAAGCCGGCAAATTGGGCAGCTCTCGGGAGGACAGCAACAACGCGTTTTTCTAGCTCGCGCACTCTGTAGAAAAGCAGATTTATACTTGTTGGACGAGCCTTTTACAGGGGTTGATGTTAGCTCTGAAGAAACTCTGATCGCTGTGCTTAAAAGCCTCAATAATCAAGGAAAGACGGTGGTAATGGTGCATCACGATATTAACTCTGCCTACCACTAT
>JBMYJC010000429.1:0-1783 GCA_049594055.1 Luteibaculum sp.
AGAAAAACTTGGTGTTTCTGCCGTTATTCTGGCCGCCCGCAAAAGCGAAAAAGAACCTGAATACCGGGGAATAGAGAAGGTTCTTCAGGTGGATAATACCGACATCCGGATTTTTGGAAAACCCTCTACCCGA
This sequence comes from Luteibaculum sp., assembly GCA_049594055.1. Taxonomy (GTDB): domain Bacteria; phylum Bacteroidota; class Bacteroidia; order Flavobacteriales_D; family Luteibaculaceae; genus Luteibaculum. Next base: position 134 of record JBMYJC010000429.1, read on the forward strand.
CCCTTTAGAAGGATGGGTGTGGTACTAAAAAACACCAATTTACAAGGGGATATTAATGCCTTGCGCCATGAAGCAAAAGACCTTGCGTCCCAAATAAGCATTCAATAAAAAACAAGCTCAAAAGATGTAAAAGCCGCAGAATTCATGTTGTGATACTGCTTAGCATTGGCCCGAGCCTTCTCTTGTGTTTACATGAGTATCCTCACTGTGCAGTCTTTAGGTGCTAAGTACGTTTGGGGCATGTTAAACACAAAAAACCAAACACCTATGACACTTTTAAGTGCCGGCATGAACGTGCCAACGATCAGCGAATTTTTTGATGACAACTGGATGAAGTCTCGCTTCTCCACAAACTCACTTCCCTTAGTGAATGTGATTAACACTCCAGAGAGCTACTTAGTAGAGCTTGCGGTACCAGGATTCAGCAAAGAGAACTTTAAGGTAAACATGGATAATGGTATTCTTACAGTTACTGGAAACTCTACTTTCCATAACGATGTGAACGAATTCCCATTTACAAGACAAGAGTTTACTTGTAGCTCTTTCACAAGATCTTTCAGACTTCCAGAGAATATCAATACAGAGGATATCATTGCGAAGTTTGAGAATGGAGTTCTTCGTTTAACCATTGCTAAAACGGTGAGCGAAACTTCTAACATGAAGGAAGTTGCTATCCACTAATTATTATTAGAAAGCACCCTATTAGGCCACGCACCCAGTGCGTGGCTTTTTTATTTCAACCAACCAGTAATGCTATATCTGGACTTTAGAGCTGGCTTTACTTCGTGTTCAATGGTATTGCTTCTAAAAATTACGGTGGTACCAAATGCCGGTAAAACCCGTACTTCTTCTCCTTTCCAAAAAATCACCAATTCCCCTCCCTTAGTCTCATCCCATTTGGGATTTAAATAAGTTACTACCGAGAATTTCCGGGAATCATCATTGGCAAAACAATCGAGATGCCTTTTAAAAAAAGCCCCCTTCTTAAAATGCGCAAAATGGAATTCCGATTGCTTGATTCCCGTAAAACAAGTACGATTTAGATATTGGGTAAAGCTATTGACCTCCGTAAAAAACGCCCGCTGAAAACTATCCCCACCATGTTCATCCAACCAAAGAATTTGATCGTTGCGGATAGCACCTTGAAACATAAAATCTGCACCCTGACCAATTCCCGCCTGGCGCAGCTTGTTTTCTTTAATAAAGTGCTTGAGTTGCTTGCGAAGGGGTTTTAAAACCTCCGATGGGGAGAATTCCTGGCTCACAGCAAAATCCCGATCTATCAGCTGATCGATGATTTTCTCGTAAACGTGTTCGTTCAATAGTTCATAAAAAAAAGCGGGCAAAAATACATGCATTTTCACCCGCTTTTGCGACCCCCGATTTATTTATTCGAAATTATTTTTCCAGGAAATCTATTTTCCAGCTAGCCCAAGACCCATTGTCAAGTTGAATGCGTAAAAAATAAACTCCAGCATCTTGCTGATTCGTCCTAATTTCTATGCTTTCTCCAACCTGAGTGGTACTAATTTCCATTTCCTGCCCTAAAACATTAACTAGTTGCATAGAAGAAATTTGATCCAATGCCAATTGACCTGCCTGGATAAATAATTCTCCATGGCTTGGATTGGGGTAAATCCTAAACTGATT
>JBMYJC010000430.1:0-1777 GCA_049594055.1 Luteibaculum sp.
ATAAGCCTCTGTGGAAATCGCCATAGAGCTACCTACGGTGTGAAAAGCGTAAGGATGTCCAGCCCATTGCAGACCGAGACGATACAATCGCAAATGGCATTCATAACGCACAATGGCTTCTTTTTCATTCTTATTCAAAGCCTCCAAAGGGTGCTCAAATTGAATGGAAAAACCATTGGTTTTTGGATGCTCCGAGATGTGCTTTTGAAGGGCTTCCAAATAATTATTAGACACCGTACAATCGCCATCCAGGCAAACTAAAAAACCGGGTAGCGCATTGGTTTGAAAGGCTTGTAGCAAAGCCTTGTCCATGGTGATTTTCCGAGCTAAGCCTACTCCAGCCTTTTTCCTAGGCAATGAGCTTTGCAAAACATGCAAATGAAATGGCCAAGCTATCGATTCAAGCTCCTGCTTCTGGGTATCGTGAAACTTTTCAGTTTCCTCCTCACCCTCGGGTTGATTAAGATTAACCCAAACATGCACCTCCCAGGAAATACTGGCACATTGCGAAAGGCTGCTAAGCGTTTGTGCTAAACTCTCCTCCCGGTACGCAGGTATACAGATATTTAAGACCTGCTGGTTTTCCCCACCAGGGCTCTTAAGCTTTGGAAAAAGGTTTTTTAAATACCTGGAGATGATCTTTATGGATTGAGGCGACTGATGCTCCATTTTCCATTATCTATCTCAGTGTAAACAATTCTATCATGCAGTCGGCTGGCACGGCCCTGCCAAAATTCTATGCGGTTGGGATTGATTAAAAATCCTCCCCAATGCGGCGGTCTTGGCACCTCTTTCCCCTCGTACTGCAATCTAATTTGCTCTAATTTTTTCTCTAACTGCTCTCTGGATTCCAGTTTTTGGCTCTGTGCTGAAGCCCAGGCACCCAATTGGCTTTCGCGCGGTCTTGTGGCAAAATAATCATCGCTCTGTTTCTCGGGCACCTTAGAAGCCGCTCCTTCTATCCTAACCTGGCGCTCTAAACTGGGCCAGAAAAAAGTGGCAGATACTTTGGCATTTTTTGCCAGCTCCTTAGCCTTGTTGCTTTGGTAGTTGGTGTAAAACACAAAACCTTTTTCGGTAAAAGCGCGCAATAAAACCACTCTACTCTGCGGATAGCCTTGGGCACCAATGGTTGCAAGCATCATTGCATTGGGTTCCTTTTCCTTTTTTAAAGCCTCACTTAACCAAGACTCAAAAAGGGGAAATGGCAGAGCTGGAAGCTCGGCTTCTAACAATTCATCTTTGGTATAATTGGTGCGAACTTCGCGCAGTTTATCTTTTACACTCATATGCTTTCTTTGTAGCCAAGCAAACTTACAATACTGTAGAAACCAACAATTGTTTTTACCATGAAGTTATCCTTAGAACTCAGTTACCAAACTCCCAAAGAGTGGGCCGAGCAAGTAGTCGAAAATTTTGATCCCTTTTTACAAGATCATGCAGATTGTGAACGGAAGGCTTCAACCATGGCTTTATCTCTGGTTGCAAAGGCCCCGGAGAAAACGAAAATTATTCCAGGGCTAATTGATACAGCCTTAGAGGAATTGGAGCATTTTAAAATGGTTTATGCCTTGATGGAAAAACGTGGAGTTCCTTTACCCAAGGAGATGGAGAAAGACCTGTACATACAAGATTTAATGAAGGAATGTAGAAGCGATAGCCGAGCTAGATATTTAGATCGTTTGCTTTTAGGTTCCATCGTGGAATGCCGGGGAGCAGAGCGCTTTAAACTGGTTTGCGATGCCCTGGAAGACCCCGAACTGAAGGAATTTTACAA
>JBMYJC010000431.1:0-1764 GCA_049594055.1 Luteibaculum sp.
AAGTATGGCTCTTCGGAATAGCGATGAGGCAAAAAAATGGCTTATGACAAATGGTTTTCCTCATTTAATGGCCCTGGTAGATGGGGCAGAAGGAAATAGAAAAGCGATCACCTGGTTGCGCAAAAAAGATTTTGAAGCCCTCGCTATGGTGGCCGCAGCGGGAGACGGTGAAGAAGTGGGGTTTAGATGGTTAAAACAAAACCAGCAGCCCGAGCTCTTTTACGTTGCAGAAAAAATAAGGCTCCTAAAGGAAAACATTGAATCCAGAAACAATGATCCGCATCGGATAAATTTCTGACATGAGCTCCACCCCTAAAAGCAACTCTAAAATCCCGCTCAAGTACCGCTTGCTTCGAAAATCAATTCCGGTATTAGAGAACATAGCCCCCAATGTGGTGGGTAAAATTGCTATGCACGGATTTTTAAAACCCCTGAAATTCCCTATTCCAGAAGAAGAACTGTTTTTGCGAGAACAGGCAAGAAAATTCTTCTTTATTTCGGATGGCAAGCAAATTCAGTCCTATGTATGGAATGAAGGGAAGGATAAAAAACGCCTTCTGTTTATGCATGGATGGGCAAGTAGAGCATCACACTTTACGGCATTCATAAAGGAGGCGGTCGATAAGGATTTTGAGGTAGTGGCCATTGATGCCCCGGGCCACGGAAACTCCGAAGGTAGACTAACAGACGTAGTCCAATTTGCACAAGCAATCATTGACCTGGAACAGCAAATCGGCCAATTTAAAGGCGCTTTGGGCCACAGCATGGGTGGTACCGCCCTACTCTACGCTATGAGCCGCGGCTTGCATATTCCTCAACTCACACTGATGGCAGTACCAGCTATTGAAGAGGAAATTTTAGAGGTGTACAGCAGCAAAATGAATCTCAGCAAAAAGGGGGTTCGCTATATGCTAAAGAACATTGAAGAAAAGTTTGGCGCACCCTTTGAAAAATACACCGCTCAGTATTTAGCACAAAGCCTTAGTTTTCACCAAGCTCAGCTGGTTTACGATGAAAACGATCGCGAGGTGTCTCCGAAAAACGGAGAGGTTTTACAGAAATTCATCAGCAATGCTACCTTTTTAAAAGTAAGCAGTGCAGGGCATGCCAAAATGCTGGCAGACCCCGAACTGGCAAAACAAGCCATTGCTTTTCACCTAAAGCCCATTGAAGAAAAAGTTAGCGCTTAGTGCGTCCTGCCTTTTTTAAAGCCTGGTAAATAATCCATTCTACCTGGCCGTTTACACTCCTAAATTCATCTGAGGCCCACTTTTCCAAAGCTTTGTGCAAGTCTTCATCAATGCGTACAACAAAGTTCTTTTTGGACATTCCTAACTATACAGTGTACCGGTGTTTACCACGGGAGAGGCATCTCTGTCTCCGCATAAAACCACCATTAAATTACTCACCATGGCAGCCTTTTTCTCGTCATCCAGATTTACCAGCTGCTTTTTACTCAATTCATCCAGGGCTAATTCTACCATGCCTACGGCACCTTCTACAATCTTAAGACGGGCTGCTACGATAGCTGTAGCTTGCTGTCTTTTAAGCATAGACTGGGCAATTTCTTCGGCATAAGCCAGATAACCAATCCGCGCCTCTAAAACTTCTATTCCCGCAATGGCCAAGCGTTCGCTAAGTTCTTCTTCCAGGGAATCATTTACCTCATCCAGACCTGAGCGTAGGGTAATTTCCTCCTCGTGGTCCTCAAAATTGTCGTATGCGTATTTTCCAGCCAATTTCCTTACAGCAGCATCACTCTGT
>JBMYJC010000432.1:0-1760 GCA_049594055.1 Luteibaculum sp.
TTAACATATCCCCACTCACTCTGCCATCTCTACCCAAAACAACTGTGGGTTTCTTAACTCCGCTTTGCTTTTTTAACCAATGGGCATACCCGTAACTTAATTCTACCAAATCTTTTGGTGTTAGGTTGTCTCCTGGATTGTTGCCAATCGTACCACGAAAACCACTTATCGATTTAATTAAGGCCACTTTTGTTGTATTTTTGTGCGAAAGTAACACATCCTCCCCAGCCCCCTCAAATTTGTTAAAACTCCCTGTGTTGATATCTCTATGGAAAAGTATATCGTATCTAATCCAGATCTAGGTGCTTCTTCAACTAGATTAGACACAGTCACCATCAAAAAAAACCCCTATGGAATTTTCTGAAGACTTTAATGAAGCACAAGAGCTGGAAATGGCACTCGAGAAGTTTGAGTCCATGCTTAAGTCAAGAGAAGAAGTGTTCTTTGATGTGGAGGAGATTGAGCTGGTTGTAGATCACTTTATCGATAATCAAAATAATAACCGGGCAAAAAAAGCCATATCGGTGGGTTGCTCTCAACATCCCTATTCCCTGGAATTAAAAATTAAAGAAGCCGAGGTGCTTTTGGCATCCGGGAAATCTACCCAAGCCCTAGACAGCCTGCTAAAATTAGCTGCCATAGAGCGTAGCAACGTGGATATACTCATGTTAATCTCGGGTATCTACAGCCGCCAAAAAAATCACCTAAAGGCCATTGAGTTTCTAACCAAAGCACTAAGCAATGCGGATGAAACAGAAAGCGAGGATATCTATTTCGATCTGGGCCTAGAGTTGGAATACTCTGGAAAATTTGAGGATGCCCTTGAAATTTTTAAAGAAATCCTAACCAAAAGCCCTGAAAATGACGCGGTAGGATACGAATTGCTTTACTGCTACTCCGAGCTAGACAAGTGCGAAGAAGCGGTTAGCTTTTTTAACGAGTTTGTAGATAACAACCCTTACTCATTTTTAGGCTGGTATAATCTGGGTATCAGTTATTCAAAAATCAACCTTTTTGAAAAGGCTGCATTGGCCTTTGATTATTGTACCCTGATAGAACCTGAAGTTTCTTTGCCTTACTACCAAAAAGCTTTCATGTACCTAGAAAGTGGCGATTACCGCAAGGCTCTTGAAACTTATCAAGATTGCATGGAAACGGATGAAAACAGTGCAATTCTGTACACCTACGTTGGAGAATGCCACGAAAAACTAGATGAGTACCAGGAAGCAATACAGTCTTATGCCAAGGCAATTGAGTTGGACGAAAATCTAGCCGATGCATGGCTGGGAATTGGTGTGGTGTACGACCTCATAGGCGATACCGAGCAGGGAATTCCCTACTTAAGAAAAGCTGCAGAGCTAAATAATGCGGGAGACTACGTATTGGTGTATTGCGAAGCCTTAACCAAAGCTGGGCAGTTTGATGAAGCCGAGAGCATTTACAAAGCGCTTGAAACAAAGGAGGACAGAAATACCAGTTACTGGTTAGACTACTCTAACCTGCATGCTGAATGTTATGGTTTGGAATCTGCTCTTTACATACTGGATAAAGGCAACGCAAAAATTAACAGCGATCTTTTTGCCACTAGGAAAGCTGCCCTTTTATTCAAGTTTGGCATGACAGCAGAGGGAACCCTACTTATTGAAGACCTCTTAGAATCCAACGCCTTTAAATACGAAGATTTTCTGGATTATTATCCCGATGGAGAGAAGCTAAGTCTTTTATCGGAATTAATAGATTTGCACAAAAATTTTAGATGA
>JBMYJC010000433.1:0-1756 GCA_049594055.1 Luteibaculum sp.
TCATGTAAAGTGCCTTTAGTTTCAACCATTGGAAATTCATACATCTTATACCAGATGTCCTTTTCCTTAGTTCTTTGCTGTATCCAGAGCTTTCCATTTTTATCACGACCGCACAAGTAATTAAAGAAGCGTTCTCTGCTTTTAGCCTTCCCTTTTTTCAATGGTAGTTTATCGGTAATTCCCAATTCCCTCGCTTGGCAGAATTCCTGAACAACGCATTGATTGCAGGCTGGCTTTTTTGGAGTGCAAATCAAACTCCCCAATTCCATCATTCCCTGGTTAAATTGTCCAGGAAACTCTTTAGAAACAATGGAGTTAGCAAGGTCTTGAATGCTTTTAAGTCCTCTGCTACTGTCCGCGGCTTCCTGGAAGGCAAAAAGACGAGTAATAACGCGAATAACGTTGCCGTCAACTACTGCTATCGCTTCTTCAAAGCAGATGGAGGCAATTGCTGCGGCAGTGTATTTCCCTATACCGGGTAATTTTTCCAACTCTAGTGCACGGGTTGGAAATTTTCCTTTGTGTTGGTCGGCTATTATTCGCGCACATTTTAGCATATTTCTGGCACGGGAGTAATAGCCTAAACCCTGCCACATCCTCAAAACTTCGTCCTCCTTAGCTTCGGCCAAGGCATCAACGCTGGGGTATTTATCTATAAATTTCAGAAAGTACGGGGTTCCCTGAGCGATTCGAGTTTGCTGGAGAATGATTTCAGAAAGCCAAACCCGATAGGGATCTCGATTTTCTCTCCAGGGTAAATCCCTTTTGTTGGCTTGGTAAAACTTTAGAATGTTTTCAGTGAGAGTTGAATTCATGCAGTTGGGCGAAAAAATCAATATTTATCCGGTTGATAACAAGCGGCTTAACGTAAAAAACGTATCTTCGCAGCCCAAAAATAAAAAAGGTAAGGGTTTGGAGACGGAGAGAAAAAGCATGACCAAAGCGGACCTGGTTGCTGAGATTTCAGAGAAAACAGGGATCGAAAAAATAGTTGTTCAAACTTCAATCGAAGCGTTTATGAATTCTGTGAAGGATTCATTGGAAGACGGGAAGAATGTTTACCTACGTGGCTTTGGTTCATTTGTTATTAAAAAGCGTGCTCAAAAAACTGGGAGAAATATTGCCAAGAATACGGCTATTATTATTCCAGAACACTTTGTGCCCAGCTTTAAGCCGGCAAAAACCTTTATCGATATGGTAAAGTCTAAAGTGAAGTCTTGATAAAGAAGCACCTGCATATTGTACTCTTGCTTGTATTCTTAGCCCTTGGTGTTGGAATTTGGAGCCTACCCAAAAAGCCTTCAAAAGGAGTGGTTAATACAGAAAGCGAGTTGCAGAGCAAGGTAAAAAAAGCCATTGCCCTGGTTCAGTATGGGAAACAACCCATGCAGGGTATAGGCCTGTTGCGCGAGGTATTGCAAGAAGATCCTCAAAACCAAGAAGCACTGTACCACTTAGGGGTGTTTTCAGTTCAATCCAACCAGTGGTCCAACGGGGTGGAGCGCTTTGATGAGTTGTACAAGCTGGGGAAATTCAGCGATTTTGAGGACGCATATTATTATCAGGCGCTTTGTTACGCTAGTTTAGACAGTTTAGATCGCGCTAAAATTATTTTGGAAGAAGGGCTAGAAATAGCCAAAGACAGCAGTTTAAAAGAAACTTTAAGTCAGTTTAGAAATACAATTATTAATCTTTAAAAATTTAAGCTATGCCAAGCGGAAAGAAGAGAAAAAGACACAAGATGGCTACCCACAAG
>JBMYJC010000434.1:0-1744 GCA_049594055.1 Luteibaculum sp.
GCAATAGGAGAAATAGATAGAATTAAGGCACTAGATAATTGCAGTTTTTATTCCTCCAATTTAATTCAGCAGAGATGTAAAAAGGGCAGTATTTACGAACTAGGAGATGGTGTCTCAGTAAATCCAGAATCGTTTTTAAATCTAGATATCGATCTCGTGACCATTTCGGGGTTTAATCAATTACCACCTTGGGCGCAACGAGCAAACCATGTAGGCTGTAAAAGTTTAAGGATTTGGGAATGGCGAGAGCCAAACCCTTTGGGCCGTGCAGAATGGATTATTGCCTTTGGCTACTTGAGCAACCGGGTTGAAGAGGCCAAAAAAGAATTTTCTGAGGAGCTTAAACGATACAAGGAGTTGCTAGCCCTTATCCAAGGAGGAGGAAAAAGAATATTTGCAGGTGATGAATTTCAAGGCATTTGGTATTGTCCTGGGGGGAATAGTTTTTTAGCCAATCTTTTTTCGCAGGCAGGGATGGAATACGTTTTTAATGGCGACACCTCTGTTGGGAGCATTAGTTTAAAAGCTGAATCCGCCATAGAAAAGCTAAGTGGAGCAGATGCTTGGATTTATCATGGTCGCTGCGAGTCTATAAAATGTCTTTTGGAACAAGAAAGCAGATTGTCTTTTGCAAGAGACCGGATACTCTCCAACGTATGGGCCCCCATCAAAAAGAAAACAAGTTATGGCGCTAATAAATTTTGGGAAGATGCCATTGTGTATCCTAGTACCTTGCTTAAGGACTACATAACAATAGCAGAAGACCTTCCTGAAAATACTACCTACTACCAAAAACTTGAATAAAGCGCGCTTAGCCCATATTATACTTTGGATAGCCCTGGTTGCTCTGGTTATGACTCATCTTGGGTTAGGCGAAAACGGAATGAGCCTTTTCGGGACTATTACCGATAATCAAAAGCTGATATTCCTACAATTTAGACTGCCCAAGATATTAGCCGCCATATCCGCGGGTATGGCAATATCGGTTAGCGGCTTGCTCATGCAGAGTTATTTTAGAAATCCTTTGGCTGGACCTTTTGTTTTAGGAGTAAGCTCGGGAGCATCTCTTGGAGTAGCCATCTATCTCCTTGGGGCCAGTGTTTTCCCTTTTTTAGCTGCTATTGGTAAGATTGGTTTAATTGGTTCAGCACTTTTAGGGGCCATGTTAGTGATGTTGGTCGTGCTTTATTCCTCATACAGAACGGGGAATTCTGCCAATCTTCTTGTCATTGGAATCATGTGGGCCTCGCTTACCTCTGCCTTAGTAGGGATTCTGGAGTTTTTTGCAGGCGCAACCCAAATTAAGTTCTTTTTAATCTGGTCCATGGGAAGTTTACTCAACGTTGGTCTTGCAGATAGCATTATCATCTGGGCCTGTATTGTTCCTGGGCTTTTGAGTGCCCTTTACCTGGCGAAAAAACTAGACATTATTTTACTGGGAAGAGATTATGCCATGAGTATGGGTGTTAATTACAAGCAAATTTCTCTTTTCCTTTTCCTTATAACTTGTGTGTTGGCTGGAGTTACCACGGCCTTTGTGGGGCCCATTGCCTTTTTAGGTCTGGCGGTTCCTCATTTTGCCAGGGCATGGCTTCAAAGCAACACCCATAAAAAGCTTATTTATTACTGCTGCTTATTGGGAGCTGTTTTCCTCTTAAGCTGTCAATTGTTATGTGAATACTTGCTACCAAATAGCACACTGCCAATTAACCTAATTACCTCTTTAATTGGGGCTCCTGTTGTT
>JBMYJC010000435.1:0-1734 GCA_049594055.1 Luteibaculum sp.
TGGAAACAGGGTTTATTGCGTACATTCAGAATGAAGATACAATGTATTTAGTCGATTCGAGTTTATTTTAGCTATGAAAACCAGAATACAGATGGCGAGAAAATTTTTTACAACGCAGAATTGAGTCAAAATACATCCCGGCACATATTGGGTCTTTTTGTGGTGGGTAAACCTGCTTTGGAATATCAAGCTTTAACGGGTGATGCATTAAAGGATAAAATTCTTGGCGAGCTGGATGCTATTTACAATAACCAGGCAACAGCGAGTTATGTAAAGCATATCAGCCGAGATTGGAATAGCGAAGAATTTATTCGGTCAGGTTATATGTCAGACCATGCCGATTGGCGCCAGGTAAGTGAATTGGGGAAAGCCGTTGGCGACAAGGTATATTTTGCAGGGGCAGAATTTACCGATGGTGAAGATTGGGTGTCGGTGCATACAGCTGCCAGGTCCGCCTTTACTGCTGTTCAGTCCTTGTAATATATCATCCAGACTTATTCCATTAATCAAGTTTGATTAACGCCTATCCAATCTAAAGGATAATGGCTTGCTAATACCAGCTTTGATCAAAAAGCGCATATTTGTCGCCATTCCCATCACTATTTTCTTTTCATGCGCATTAAAAACAGATACCTTCTTTCGCTCTTTGCAGGTCTCGTAATGGCGGCATCCTGGCCCTACACGCTTATTTCATCTGGATTTTGGCCACTACTTGTTTTTGGGGTAGCCGTCTTGGTTGGAATTGTAGAAAGAACAGAGCAACTCGGTAAAAGAAATGCATCCAACTTTCTTCCTCTTTACCTGGCTTTCCTTATTTGGAATCTATGCACTACCTATTGGTTATCCTATGTTGAGGAACCAACGGGAGTAAAGGTGTTTTCCCTTGCCAGTCCGGTTATTTTAAATGCACTGTTTATGACCTTGCCTTGGCTGGGATTTGGTTTTTTAAAACGCAATCTAAGTGCAAGCCAGGCCTATTTTGGATTGATTTTTCTTTGGCTAGGCTACGAGTATTTCCACCAAAACTGGGAGCTAACCTGGCCTTGGTTACTGTTTGGGAATGTGTTTGCAGAGAGCCCCTACCTCATCCAATGGTATGAATATACCGGAGTGCAAGGCGGAACTTTATGGATTCTCATCCTGGGAATTCTTACCTATCGCTTGGCTAAACAAGGGATTTTAATTAGTGATTGGACCAGGGAATACAGCCTTAGGTATTTTCTGCCTTACATGATTGCTCTCCTTGTCCCAATTTTAGCTGGATTATTTATTGGGCATCAGTGGAAAGGCGAGGAGAAAAAAGTTCTCTTAATTCAACCCAACTTAAATCCCTACTCCGAGAAATTCTCGCCTTACGGGTTTCAAGGTCATTTGGACCTTTTTGTTGATATGATCCATGAAAAGGGAGCTGAAGTTGATTTAGCGGTGTTGCCAGAAACCGCTTTACAAGAGCCTAATCGCTATGGGTTTAAGGCCGATGGAAACCCGGTTTTAAATGGATTATGGGAGGGGCAGCTAGAGCAATCGCAATCTGTAATTACCCTGCAGCACTTAGTGGTAGATTCCTTGAATTTACCTGTTCTTTCAGGTATGTCCTCTCAAAGCATGGTTGCCCTGCCTTACCCTGATGAGTTTTTAATTCGGAGTGTACAAGGGAGTGAAGATTACGGCCGAATTGCCTATAATTCAGCCTTGTTTTTGGATGGCGATCGGGTAGAATCCTATTACAAGAGT
>JBMYJC010000436.1:0-1728 GCA_049594055.1 Luteibaculum sp.
TCGCTTAAACTAGACCCAACACATTTTTATAGTCACCCAGCAGGAGGGTTGATTTTACTAAAACCTGTCGGAGAATAATCTGGGTTTTTCCGCAAAAGAATTCAGTAAAAATCCCACCTTTCCAAGCAAAATAATTGGGTATGGAAGCGGCGGAAAAAAAGCACTCATTTTTTAGGGAGATAGGGCGCGCTATTGGCGGCACCGAGGAAGACTACACCAAAATTGGTTTGCGCCGGGCCATTTTGTTGTTGGCGGTTCCAATGATCCTAGAGCTGGTTATGGAGTCCACATTCGCATTGGTAGATATCTTTTTTGTTGGAAAACTAGGAGCAGAAGCGGTAGCAACCGTTGGTTTGACCGAAACCTATCTCTTTTTACTCTACTCCCTTGCTATGGGTTTAAGCACGGGGGTTACTGCCATTGTTGCCCGCCGCATTGGCGAGAAAAAAGCAGACCAGGCTGGATTGGCGGCTGGGCAAAGTATTCTTCTTTCCCTGTTGTGCAGTTTGCCTTTTATGGTGGGCGGTTTGTTTTTTGCCAAACCCCTGTTGGCTTTAATGGGTGCCGGCCCCTGGGTGTTGGAACAGGGTTATGTGTATTGCCAATGGATGTTAGGGGGTAATGCTATCATCGTTTTGCTTTTTGTGTTGAACGCGGTTTATCGCGGTGCTGGTGATGCTGCAATGGCTATGCGGGTGCTGTGGTTAGCCAATGGGATCAATATATTGTTGGATCCGCTTTTAATTTTTGGTTGGGGACCTATTCCCGCCATGGGAATTGAGGGTGCCGCCATTGCTACCAATTTGGGTAGAGGTTTTGCCGTGGCTTATCAACTCTATGTGCTATTTAAGGGATCTAAACACATCAAATTATGGTGGCATCAGTTGCGCTGGGTAGCCTCTACCATGAAAACCCTGGTTAAAACCTCTTTGGGTGGTGTAGGGCAGATGCTAGTTGCTATGACTTCCTGGATATTTTTAATGCGCATCTTAGCTCATGTTGGAACGGATGCCGTTGCTGGGGCCACCATTGCTATGCGTATTATGATGTTTACTCTGATGCCCGCCTGGGGCTTATCCAATGCGGCAGCTACTTTGGTGGGCCAGAATTTAGGTGCACAACAACCCCAACGAGCCGAATCTTCGGTATGGAAAATTGGGGTCTACAACATGGTTTTTCTAATTGGGGTATCGGCTATTTACTTTTTGTTTAATGAGGAGTTGGTGTCCATTTTTAGTCAAGATCCAAGGGTAATTGCCATTGGTGCGGAGTGGATTAGAATATTGAGCTACGGTTATTTTATTTACGGTTGGTGGATGGTTTCGGTACAGGCCTTTAATGGGGCAGGAGACACTCAAACCCCAACAAAAATTAATCTTGTGTTTTTCTGGATGATACAAATTCCCTTGGCTTATCTCTTGGCAGTACATTTTAATTGGGAGCAATCTGGGGTCTTTTGGGCCGTTTTTATTTCCGAGGCTGCTGTTGGGATCTTTACCCTTTGGTTATTTACCCGAGGGAAGTGGAAAACGCAAGTTTTGTAGGTATTTTATTCAGATACTTTAAGGCAATTGCTTGGACATCTCGATATAGGTTTCAAAGAAACCCTTCTCGAGGTGGCAGTGTGTCTAGCATTTTTAGTTGCGGTAAATCGTCAGTTCGAGTAGCGCAGCGTATCGAGAACTATTTTGGCCTGTTTGCTTTGTATGGACTTCTCAATACTGATTT
>JBMYJC010000437.1:0-1717 GCA_049594055.1 Luteibaculum sp.
TTTAACGGTTCTTACGGCTACCGAATTAATAACCTGGTTGAAACTAAAGCCTTCAGAACAACGCAGGCTATTATCTCAGCAAACCTTTTTATCCAATGGAATTCGCAATTCTCACTGGGGCTTAATTTTTCCAATTTTGGAATTGAATCCGACCAGGCTAGCGACAGTCTCAAAATCAGGAATATCTCCAATACCTTTTCAATTAATCCCAACTACCTTTTTAATACCAAAAACTGGGAATATCAGTTAGCAGCGGGCTTTGCTGTTAATGCTTTCGAGGAGTTTAATTCCATCAGCGGAGAAACCAGAACACAAGCCAATACATCTGGGAATTTGACCTTTTTTGGGGCTAGAAAAGGATCAGAATTCTCTGGGAATGTAGGTCTTACCTATTTCAAGAATAACGATGACTTGCTTGGCTTAGAAATGATTGGCTACCAACTGGGTGCAGGTTATCGCTTTTTTAAAAGGCAACTTCGCTTAAGTGCATCTGTAAATCCGCTCATTGCAACCCGGGTGGGTTTTAGCTCAGATAATCGGTTGGGAATAGATTTTAAAGCAGACTATCGACTTAAAAAAATAAACTCCAGGCTTCGGTTTTCGGCTAGTCGCAACCATTACGACTATGGCTCAATCAGGGCTGGCGTTTATTTCACCGAGTGGCTCTATCGAATCTCATTATCCAAAAACTTTTAAATACACCATCATGAAAAATCTCTTCCTCAGTATCTGTATTTTCTTGGGCTTCGCTGTTCAGGCCCAGATAAATGTATCTATTGTCCCTAACCCCAACCCCAAGTTGGATGAATGGGAGGCGGGAGTGTCTCCTGTTACCGTGAGTGTAGTAAATAGCGGTCCAGAGTTTGAAGCCAAGTTTTTTACAAGCATCAGCCTAAATGGCAACATGAAGGCCAAAACTAATTTTAGCACCCCCTTAGTTACTATTGCACGGGGTACCAATACCTTCAGGGTGGAAGATGTAATTCCCTATTCTGCTGTAGAATTATTCGGTGTGGATCAGAATAAAATTGCTCGTACCGGGCAGTTGCCTGCTGGAAATTACGAGTTATGTGTGGGTTTGCGCGATGAAAACGGAGCCCCGTTAAGTTCTTTTCCAGACCGCTGTGTTCCCTTCTTTATTACTTCATTCCAACCACCAATAGCCATAATGCCCATAGATGGAATGCAAATTATGGGTAATCAACGGCCTACCTTCAATTGGACTCCCTTAACTCCAAGCCCTCAAGGCTTTCGTGTAGATTACAGATTGCGCGTTTACGAGGTGCTGCAGGGGCAGAATGCCATCCAGGCGGTTAGAGGAAATAGACCCATAATTGACGAGCTCACCAATGGTGTTACGCAATTTTGGCCGGTGGAGTGGGAATTGCCTGAGCAAGGAGGATTTTATGTTTGGCAAGTTCAGTCTTTAGATGAGGACGGAAACGGGTTTGGCGAGAATAATGGATTTTCAGAGCCGCAAAAATTTCAAATTGCTCCTCCAGGAGGTGGTGGGCAAAAAATTGCTGATGGCCAAGAATGGACCCAGTGTGCGAGTTTTACCTGTTCCATAAAAGGAGTGAATCTTGCCATGTATGTTCCGTGGGACGCAACTACAACCGGTTCAACTACATATAAAATAGTTGCTTATAGTGTTAATATAAAGTATTACGCAACGGCAGATCAGGTTCTTAATGAATTTGGAACAACAGGAGCTTCA
>JBMYJC010000438.1:0-1703 GCA_049594055.1 Luteibaculum sp.
TTTTTCCATAAGGCGAACCGGGCTTAGTACGGTTCCAATATACGGAATGGCTTAATAATCAGGTTGTTAAAAAATAGTTACCCCAATTTAAAGTCGGCTAGGATTTTATCCTGGATTCATAGATGTCCACAAATTCCTCCACCGACATTTTTTTACACAGCGTTGATATCAGGTCAAAAGGGATGTCTTCAACTTTCTTAAAGCGGATGCAATTCTTGCCCATGTCCAACTTCTTTTTGCTGTGCTTTGGCCATTCGGATAAAAACCACTGCAGCAGTTCCTCCTTGGCATAAATGCCGCTGTGATATAGCGCAATAAAGTTTTTTTGAGAGGCAAAACTCATGAAGGGCAGAGGAAGGGTGGTGTCGCAATGATAGCCGGCGGGATAAATAGATTTCGGTACCACATAGCCAATCATCCCGTAATTCATTTGTTCCTCAAAGCCCTTGGGCAAAGCGTCTAGAATGGTTTTTCTTAGTTCATGTAGGGCAGCCTGTCTATCTTCCGGACATTTAGCAATGTATTCCTCAGGGTTTTGAGCTTTAATTTGCATGCGATAAGCTGTTGTTTAAAAAATTGTCAAATGGTTTTAACGCTTTAAAAACCGCATTGCAGTGTTCCAGAAAATCTGGGGATAAGGCGCTTTTATCTGGCACTTGGTGCATGGCCAAAAAGCTTTTGTAACGAAGCAATTCAATCTCTGGATGATCTTTTGGGTAATCGCGCGGGGCAGTTTTTAATTGCTCGCCCTCCATTTCCCCAAAGTATTGCTTGAAGACCTTATCGGAAATAATTTCTCGCAGTTCATTAGCGTTTTGGCTGATTTCTTCTCGAATGGCTTTTAACCAATCTGGGTGGGGTTGATAAGCACCTCCTCCTAAAAAGGTATTTCCAGGTTGTAGATGAATGTAATAACCAGCATGGCTATGCACTTCTGATTTTTTTGTGGCAGCACTTATATGGGCGCCAAAATTGGTTTTATAGGGTCTTTTGTCCTTAGAAAACCTAACATCTCGGTAAATCCTAAATACACAGTCCTTTGCCTGAAGCGGCAGAACCGTGGAGTCCCACTCGGCAATACTTAAAATAAGTTCCTGAACAAAAGCTTCAAATTCTAATTTGGCTTCAACGTAGCGATTTTTGTTTGCGGTGAACCAATCGCGGTTATTGTTCTGGTTCAGGTCGGAAAGAAACTGAAAGCAATTTTGTAGGTAGGAGCTCAATGCTTATGGTTTTTTGGGTTTTTCGCAGGCATAGCAATACGGTGCATATACCTCCAATTGGTTTAAAATTTCTCTGTGCTTGGCCTCGGTGGCCTCCACTTGTTGTCCAAGGTCTAATTCCTTCTTAAGTCTGCCCATAACATCCACATATTCATCGGTGTACTTCTGGAAACAATCTCTAATAAGTTCATCGGAGGAGAAAAGGTTCTTTAATTCAAAAATCTCTTTTCTAATTTTTCTCGCATACAGTTCAGCTAAATCAAACTGCAGATTCGCAAAGCCCACCAGGTTATTGGCTGTAGAAGAATCTGGTGCTATTATATAAGAGCCCGAAAAACGATAGCTCGTAAAAACAGCGCGATTAAAATTTTTGCGGAAAACAAACTCAAAGCCCGACATAAGATACTGCAACTCAAGGTTTATTGCAGTAGATAGACCATACATATTTAATTCTGGGTTTATTTCTGAAGACTCAGCTTT
>JBMYJC010000439.1:0-1691 GCA_049594055.1 Luteibaculum sp.
CGGCGCCCTATTTGCCGATCTTAATCGATTTGTTAGCCCTTCCATGTTTAGCTGGCAAGTAAGCGGTGAAATCATGATATTTATCATTATCGGTGGTGTAGGCCGTCTCTATGGTCCCGTTCTAGGCGCCTTGGTATTTGTTGCTTTAGAACACCTATTAGGAGGGCTCAGCGATTATTGGCACATCTTCTTGGGCCTATTGTTGTTAGTCATTGTACTGTTTGGTCGCGGCGGATTAATCGGTATCTTGTCCGGCAGTCGCCCAACGGATAATGGCAAGGAGGCAGCCCAATGACCAACCCCATTCTAGAAACCAAAGGCATCACCAAAAGCTTTGCAGGCCTCATGGCTAGCAATGATATTTCCATTAGCTTACGCCCTGGGGAAATCCATGCCATTATCGGTCCTAACGGTGCTGGTAAAACAACCATGTTCCGCATGATTATGGGCGAGGAGACTCCAGACAGCGGCTCTGTGACCATTGGAGAAACTGTGGAGTTGGGTTATGTAGATCAGACTCACCAGGAATTGGATCCAGAGAAAACGGTTTGGGAAGTAGTTTCGGGTGGAAACGAGATCATAGAGATTGGAGGGAAGTCTATAAATTCCAGGGCTTACGTTTCGCGCTTTAATTTCCAGGGGCCAGATCAAAGCAAAAAAATTAAAGTGCTATCAGGTGGAGAACGCAACCGATTGCATTTGGCAATGACCCTAAAAACAGAAGCAAACGTATTGTTGCTGGATGAGCCTACTAACGACCTGGATGTAAACACCATTCGCGCACTAGAAGAGGGGATTGAGAGTTTTGCGGGATGTGCCGTGGTAATTTCTCACGACCGTTGGTTTTTAGATCGTATTTGCACACATATCATGGCTTTTGAGGGTAACTCAGAAGTGTATTTCTTCGAGGGAAGCTACACCGAATACGAAGAAAACTACCGCAAGCGCAAAGGCATGGATAGGCCAACCCGTGTTAAGTACAAGAAGTTGACGAGGTAAACTTTGCCAATGATTAATAGTTGATTTAAACCCCATTCCAGCAAGGAGTGGGGTTTTTTATTGCGGGCAAATCTGTCTACTACTTGGCAAACAATCCACTTAAATCCTTAAATGCCTTAAATTCAAGTGCGTTTCCGCTAGGGTCTTTAAAAAACATGGTGGCTTGCTCACCGGGTTGTCCTTCAAAACGGATGTAGGGCTCAATAACAAAGGCAACTCCCTGTTTTTTAAGTCTTTCCGCTAGATTTTTCCAATCGGACATTTCCAATACCACCCCAAAATGCGGAACGGGAACTCCGTGACCATCCACTGGGTTTTCTGCGTTTTTTACAGGTGTATCCACGAGGTGGATTACAAACTGATGTCCGTAGAAATTAAAATCCACCCAACGGTCAGAGCTTCTACCTTCTTCAAAACCCATGGTTTCCCGGTAAAATTTTCGCGTTTGCTGGAGGTCGCTAACCGGTATGGCTAAATGGAAGGGGCGGAGTGACATGCGTTTCTTTTTGGCCGCCAAATTACCTTATTTAAATCGACACCAAAAAGGCCAGGAGACTGAGCCTATAATTTACCCCTCGCGCTTTACTTCTTTACAACCTTTATGTGCCGGAGATTATTCTTTCCCTCGATCGCTAAAAGATAAGCCCCAGATTCTAAAAAGTTTAATCCTCCTATCTGTGCGTTAATTATCA
>JBMYJC010000440.1:0-1686 GCA_049594055.1 Luteibaculum sp.
AGCCAACACGGTGGCATCTATGTCTTTTACAATTTTATTCAGTTTCACCAATGGAGTATTTCCAATGGTTTCTAAGATGTTGTTGGCTATTTGCATGGTTATTCTATTCGAAGTGCTTTTGCAGGATATATTTTGGCAATTAAAATCGTGGGCAAAATTAGAACAATAAGGCAGAAGGCCATGGTTACTAGATTAACCACAAAAATCTCGGATAAAGAAATTTTAATTGGCACGAAAGAAACGTAATACTGCGACTCATCTAAGGTGAGGAAATGAAATCTTTTTTGCAGCACAAAAAAGAGGCCGCAAAGAATGTTTCCAATTAAAAGTCCACGCACTAAAATAAGTCCTGCTATGTATAAAAAAATCTTTCTGATGCTTGCCGTGCTGCTGCCCATGGTTTTAAGCAGGGCAATGGAATTGGTTTTTTCTATGATTAACACCAAAAGGGCAGAAGCCATATTTACCAGCGACACAATGGCCATAATAATGAGTAGGACAACAACATTGGTGTCCAAAAGGGCTAACCAATTAAAAATCTCAGGATAGTCTTCCTGCAGGCTCACCAGCTCATAGTCGTATGGCATTAGATCAAATAAGGCCTCTTCCAATTGGGGGATAAGTTTTAGATCATCCAAATGGATTTCAAGCGCCTGGATGGCAATTTGCTCGGGTTGCGCGTCAAAAACAAGCTCAATTTCCCCTTGTGTTGACCAGGTAAAAACCAGGCTGTCTTTAAAGCTCTCTGTACTTTGAACCAAGCTGTACTTTACCCCAGATTCTAAAGCAGAAGTTTCAATGGATTGAGCGTTTTTCTCTATCCATTGTCCATTTTTATATAGTGCAATTGGGGCCTCAGCATTGCTGTTAAATTTTAGCTTGTCCGCCTCATCCAAGCGAATAAATATGCGCGGAACCGCGCTTAGTAAATCTTGTAAGGCGCTGTGATTACAAAACACCACCTCTTCATCCACGGAGGGCACACCGGTTTTAAAAATTCCAGAGACCTTGAATCGCCTTTGTTTGATGTTATCTGACTCTTGGGTGAGGTAAACATTAAGCGCATCGCCAAGCTCAAGCTCCAACTTCCTGGCAATGCTGGATGAGATGCAAATCTCCCTTTTTCCTGCTGCGGTATCTGGCATGTGGCCAGCAATCATAAAACGATCTGAAAACTTTTTATCCGTGCTGCCCATACGTCCTTTTAGTAATACCCCAAAAATCTCTTGTTCCGACTCTAACAATGCTGGCAGGTAAACAATACCGCTTACATGATTTACCCCTTCAGTTTGAGTAATGTTGCCACTCAACTCTTCTGGATAGGGGAATAACATCTCAGGATCCTCTCTAAATCCGAAGGGAAGAATTTTATAATGCGCACTGGCTGCGGCAACATTTTCACTTATTTCGTGCTTAAAGCCGTTGGATATAGCAATAGAGGACAGCATTACCACTATTCCAACCGATATTCCTGCTGTGGCAATTTGAATAATTGGCCGGGAATACTTTAAGAACTTAGACTGCTTACTATGAAAACGATGGGCAACAAATTGTACAAAAGACATGGTTCTCCGCTGGGTTCTGCTATTGGCGGTCTAAAAGTAATGTTTTGGCTTTGCTTTATGGCTTTGCAGTTAAACGCGCAAAACGAGGTTCAGGTAGGGGCCGAGGATACGGCTTATTATT
>JBMYJC010000441.1:0-1671 GCA_049594055.1 Luteibaculum sp.
TTGGTGTTTAGGGGAAATCCTAAAACTCAGCTTATTGGACAACCAACCTATGGCGTTTCTACCGACCTAATTTCCGTGTTTATGCCAGATAGCATGCAGATGGTTATTGCTGCAAGCGTTATGACCGATAGGAATAAAAAAGGAGATGGTGGTCCTATAGTGCCAGATGTATTGAGCTCTGACTCGTTAGATACCTTTGAGAGGGCGTACCTCTGGCTAGAAAAAAATTAGAAACTGCGCTCAACAAAACCTTAAGAGGATGAACCCCCCAGGTTTTACAAACTCTTTGACATTAAAGTTTATTCCGAAGCCTTATTCGTAGCTATCCATTCCCTCTAGCGTGCTCTGAAGTGTTTTTACCAATTCTACTTCGGGGCCCTCGCTGTGTTTGTCCAGGTATTCCTTGCAAAGCACTTGAGATTCCATCAATTGTTTTTCACTGATGTTATTCTCCAGGTTATCCAATACGGTAAAGGCCTCTAAAATGGCTTGGTAACCGGATTTTAAGCTTAGGGCAATAAGCTCTGAAACCTTGTTGCTGGCATCCATCCCAGCTAACCAGATGGCAGAAATGTAGGAAGCCGTGTAATCTTGAAATTCTTTTTCGTGGATCAGCTTAAAATAGCGGTCAATTGCCTCTTCATCTTTAAGTGAGGATAGCACTTCCAGTGCTTTGCTCTTGCCCTCTAACCAGTCTTCTCGTTTTACTATACTCATGATGCTTTTTAGCATCGCTGGTGTTCCCACGTGTTTGGTGTCTTCCAAGGCTTTTATCACAACGGCCTCAGAATTAGATTCTAGTTTCGCAATTAGTCTTTTCTCTTGTTCTTTTTCAGAAAGCTTTTCTTGATTTGCTTCTTCAGCACTCATCCCTTACTTATTTAATGTTTCCTCTAATTCCCTTAATTCTTCCACCTTTTCTCCATGCCCAATGCGGGAGTACGAATAAATAAGGTTTACGATCATTCTTTTTACCATATCCAGATTACTGCATTCGGCCATGTACTCTTCTTTTACCGGAATTTTCATCTCTTGAAGGAATACGACTAAGTCCTGTTTGCTCAGGGTAGAACCTTTGCTAAATGGATTTACGTAAAAGAGAATAACTTCTTCGTCCTCTTGAACCCAAGCTTTATAACCTGCGATAAAATGGTTGGGCAAATTAACACCAACAATTGGAATATTCAGTTCTTCTGCTACCAGTATGTATAAAACCGAAAGCAAGAGGGGATTTCCTTTTTTGCTGCTAAGCACATCAGATAGGAAGTTATTCTGCGGGGCATGAAAATGTCGCTTATTGCCTCGAAAGCCTCTTTTTCTATAGAGGATGTCATTCATTTCCTGGATACTGGTTTTTGGTCCGTAACCCCAAAAACCGTTGGGGTTAGCCAGGCCCGCCAATTCTTTAATTCCATCCTTTAATGTACCTATTTCAAGGTCAGGATATTGAAACCTATTTACCCAGTAGCAACCCTCTAACAAAGATTTTGGGTTTTTACTCCATTTTTCCAGACCATTCTTTACGGTGTTAAATTGTATTTCATGAATAAGTTCTTCTACCCGTTCCCTGAAGTTGGGTTCGAAAGAATTGTCTTCCCAAAACTGCTCCAGTTCTGGTATGGCTATATCGCCAATGGCTAAAATTTCCTGTCTTACCTGTTGTACGATTTC
>JBMYJC010000442.1:0-1670 GCA_049594055.1 Luteibaculum sp.
AGTCTAACTGGGTGGATGCCTCAATGATGGCTTCTGGTCCGCGCGATGCTCCACCTGAGTAACTAGTGGTAACATCCCAGGGTATGGATAAGTAAATTAAATCTGCCTCATCCAGGCTAAAGGGAAATCCAAAAAATTGTCCGTTAGGAATACCTATTCCATTAATGTCGAAACTACTCATTCAACATGGCCTTAATGTAGTTGGGTAATGCAAAACTTCCGTGGTGTACCTCTTGGCTGTAGTACTTTAATTTATGCTTGGAAGTAAAGGCGCTTGCGACTTCCGGTTTAGGTTGTTTGGGATTTACTATTCCTTTGGAAGCTATTTGAAAACTCCAAATTCCGGAAGGGTAGGTTGGGATATGGAAAAGCAGGGTGTTTACCTTATCCCTCCCAAAAATACCTTTCAAGCAATTATTCAATTCAGCAAAAACATGGCTATTAAACATTGGGGATTCCCCCTGTGTTATCAATAAACCGTTTTCTGTTAAAGCCTGCTTGCACACTTTGTAAAAGGACTCAGAAAAAAGTCCTTCTGCCGGGCCAACAGGATCAGATCCGTCTACAATAATTAAGTCGTAAGCACCTGAAGCAGCGTTTTTAACAAACTCAATCCCATCAGCTACCTTCACGTTTACCTTTGGGTTGTCAAACGCAGAGGAGAGTTGCGGTAGATGCAATTTTGATGCTTCAATTACATTTTCGTCAATCTCTACAAGATCTACATGTTTAATAGAATCGTGCTTAACCAATTCTCTTATCGTTCCACCATCTCCACCGCCAATCACTAAAACTTTCTCTATAGCACCATGCGATAGCACGGCTGGATGAACAATCATTTCGTGGTAATTGGCTTCATCCTTTTCGGTACACATAAACATGTTGTCTATGGTAAGGGTCTTACCATAGCCGTATGTATCTATAACCCGCACTTTCTGGATATCGGAGCTTTTGTCGTAAAGCACTTCACCAGTATGTCTTAAAGAAAGTGCTTGATTATCATCTTTATCGGTAAACCAAACATTTCTGGTATACTTCTGAGGATTTACGTGCTTCTTAGCTTCCTCTCGCATGGAGTGCATATCAAAGTCTACGCGATTAAGAAGATTTAATGCACCTCTTCGCATTTCAAGCGCTGAGTAATTTTTTGCTCCAAAAACTTCTTTTAAGTGATCGAAAGAAATCCAGGCATTCATTTCTCCGCAGGTGAATAAATCTACTGCGGCATAACCATACTCTGGCCAGGTGTGAATAGCTAAATGGCTCTCCTGAATTACAACTACACCAGAAACTCCATAGGGAGAGAAATGGTGAAAAGTAGAGTTGATTACGGTGGCTCCGGCAATTTCAGCTCCGTTTACCATCGCTTCTTCAATTACCGATACATCGTTCATTACCTCGGGTATACACCCCATAAACTCCACCAAAATATGATTTCCTAATGCCGTCATGCTTCAAAAAAGTTTTGCCAAAAGTAATTTTTTAGCCCATTAATCGGCAAATCGAATGGTTTTGATATTGGTGAAAGACCGAATGCCCTCCATACTTAATTCTCTGCCCACACCCGAGTTTTTTATTCCACCAAAAGGCAAGGCTGGATCTGATTTTACAAGGGCATTAAAAAATACGGTAGACTCATCTAATTCTAACCGCGCGCGTTCAACAATTTC
>JBMYJC010000443.1:0-1663 GCA_049594055.1 Luteibaculum sp.
TTGCACAGCGGTGATTTTTTTGGTTCTTTTTTCATGGCAGGAAAAAAGAACGACGGACAAATAATCAGTTAAGTTTCTACAAACATTCGCGGACTTGTCTGCCCAAAAGGCATATTTAACAACATGCACTTTTTGGCCAAATTACTGCGCGGATGGCTACACAAAACTTGCAGACCAGCACTATACTTTAATATTTCTGAAACAATTGCTGGTAGCGTTTATCCCCTACAGCAACTGCCACGATGTACACTCCGGGTTCCAGGTTAGCAACATCTATCCTTTCCTCTTTGGTGTTCAGCGCTTGTTCATAAACCAAACGTCCATCGTTAGATAAAATACGAACTTGACCAGTCTCGCTTAGATTAAAATCCTGTTGGATAAACAGAGAGTTTTTAGTTGGATTGGGGTAAACCTGTAGCGCCTCTGACTTTAAATAATCTTTATATCCAACAGCATTAGCCCTTAACCTTAAGATCCAATTATTTCTGTTACCACTTGCACCCTGAACCAATAAATCACCATTTTTTAAGCTTGTTAAATTGAATATATAATCATGATCATTTACCGGAGCATCGTTCAAAAGAGCTTGGGTCATTCCAATAGTATCTGCATCCAGATTTAATTTCAGCAACCACATATCCAACTCCACGGGCTGATGATTCTGTAAAATCCCATCGTCACTAGAGCTGGCTCCGGTAACATATATGCCATTATCTATTTTGTGAATTCCACTAAAAACATCATATTTTGACCCACCAAAATATTTAATGTTGATATTGTGCTCACTATTATTTTTCCCTAAAAAAAGGATTGCCCCATCTGGTACATAGCTTTGATCACTGGCATGCCCTTCTGGCCTACTTTGAACCCATTCAATACTTCCAGCAACCAAAAAGTGGTCGTCATCTACAATTAAACAGTTGGAAGTATTTCTAGGTAATAAAAAACGTAGATTCGAATTAGTTATATTATAATAGTAAAATGGGGATTTAAAGTCTCCCTTAAAATCAATTTCCGTTAACCACCATCCTTTATTATCATTATTTCCAGAAAACGTAAAATCATTTCCGTCCGTTTTTCCGAAAAGAATTAGTTTGTCCTTATGGATGGTACTGATTGTTGGCAAATCATCTTTACTACTTCCAAATGACTTTTCCCATAGCGTATTGCCTTCGTGATCTATGCTAAAAATCCACACATCGCTTCCTCCCTTGCTGCCCTGAGGCTCTGTTTCTGGATCATTATCATCCTCAAATGAACTTAAAACCAGGTACTCATCTTTATCTGGCACTTTAAACAAACGGCTGCCAGTTTTAGCCTCTGTGCCATTATTTCCAAAGCGTTTAACCCATAAAATATCCCCTTCCAGATTGATTTTTGTAATAAAAACATCAATAATTAAAGGACAACCCTGGCAGGTATACCAGCCTCCGTTTCCAATTACCAGCAGGTTGCTATCTGCGCTTAGCACCATATCATCTATGCCATAGATGTCTAAATCCAAGGGTCGGATAATAAATGTTCCCAATTGTTTTCCAGAGGCGTCAAAATAAAACAGCTCTGGATACTTTTTGGGTTTTGGGCTTCCGGTAAGCTGCCTTCTACCATCGCAAATAAAACCACCTGGAACTTCTAGTAACTGATATCCCGCCTCTGAGTCTAT
>JBMYJC010000444.1:0-253 GCA_049594055.1 Luteibaculum sp.
AGGCGTTGGCCTAGGTATTTTAGCGGTTATTGTAATTTTTGGAGAACGCACCAGGCTTCTTACGGATTGGCTTCCAGGAAATCAAGTAAAAAAAGCCATTGCTACCTCCACCTGGGAATTAAATGCAGCGGACTCTTGCATTCTGTTTACCTGTTTAAAATTCCCAGCGTTAAACAAGGATAGTCTTCTACAAGATGCGGAGGTTCTTTTTTCCGAGAGCCGTAAAGAAGATTCGGAGTTGCGGAGTTATGTT
>JBMYJC010000444.1:263-1650 GCA_049594055.1 Luteibaculum sp.
AAGCTTTCAAGATCCAGAGCTTTAATGTGGAATTCATCAATGATTCCACCATTCAATTCGCAGCTTGGAAATTGAATGAAGAAGATGCTAATTGCCCCTGCTTCTAAATTCTTTTCTCCGCTTTAATTCTCGGGTAATTAATTGCAGCTCCCGGGATGTTTGCCCAGACACGGACGTGTTTTCTTCCGCTCTTCTAATCAAATAAGGCATCACTTTTTTTACCGGTCCGTAGGGTACGTATTTTGCAACATTAAAGCCCTCATTCGCCAGGTTGTAAGAAATATGGTCGCTCATGCCCAGCAATTGGGAAAAGTAAATCCGCTGGTCATCTCTTTTTAAGCCGCGCTTTTTAATCTCATCGGCAAGCAGCTTGCAGCTGTCCTCATTGTGTGTTCCCGCCACGAAATAAACCCAGTCTAAATTGTCGAGGCAAAATTCCAATGCCTTGTTAAATGTTTGATCGGTACTCAATTTTTCTCGAAAAACTGGAGAATCATATCCTAGGCGTTCGGCACGGTCGTGTTCCTTTTCCATGTAGGCTCCCCTAACCAATTTTAGCCCGAGCTTAAAGTTGTCGTCTTTAGCCTTAATAAATAGCTCTTGAAGGTAACCTAACTTGTCGTTCCTATATAATTGTACCGTAGTGTACACCCAAGCCCTACCTGTATTGTATTTGCGCATCATTTCTTCTGCCCACAAGTCAATAGCAACTTGTAACCAGCTTTCCTCTGCATCAATTAAAACAGGTACTTCCAACTCTCTGGCTTTAGCGCAAATTCGATCTATTCTCCCCTTCACGCGAACCAGATCGCCTTCTTCTTTTTCGGTTAAAGCTGCATTGCGGCCAATTTTTTCCATTAGTGAATTGCTGGCAAGCGCAGATAATTTAAAAACTGCAAAGGGAACTCCGTATTCTTTGGATCCCGATTCTATGGTGGCAATTATTTCCTTCGTATTTGCATTGTAGGCATCGGTTTTATCGCTGCTTTCTACACTGTAATCTAATATGGTACCTATGTTGCTTTTCTTAAGCGTTTCGATCTGCTTTTTACACTCCTTTATGGTTCGTCCCCCACAGAAATGCTTAAAAACCGTTAGTCTGACAATCCATAGAATAGGCAAATGAATAGCCATCGCAAAGGCTAAAAGCTTTTTACCCAAGCGGATGATTTTGGGGTTCTGAATGGTTTGAAAGAGAATTCTCGCCATTCTCAAATCCCCATCGGTTTTATCTGAAAAGGCTACTTTTGTGTTTCCGAAATCCATACTCTACAAGGCGATTTACCCGAAGGTAGCCGCGAAAATAGTTTTAAAATTAGTATCCAAAAGAGCGGTTAATGTTTAAGAATTCTCCTCTGTATTTTGAAGACCACAAATTTTCATCCTT
>JBMYJC010000445.1:0-1650 GCA_049594055.1 Luteibaculum sp.
AGTCGGAAAGAGAGATTCGCTCTAAAGCGCTAGACGACATTTTCGGGAAAATCAAAAAATCTGGAATCGGGAATCGAAACACCTCCAGCACTGGATTAGGAGACGAGGTATTACCCGAATTGCGCAGTTATAATTTCGGAGATCGCATAGAGCAAATTGATTTTGCTAGTTCTATAAAAAACGCCCAACAAAGAGGGCTTGGAAAGGATTTTATCCTCCGCGAAGAAGACTTGGAGGTGCGAGAAACCAGTCACCAGTCGCAGTTAGCAACGGTGATGATGATAGATATCTCCCACAGCATGATCCTCTACGGGGAAGACCGCATTACTCCAGCAAAAAAAGTGGCTCTTGCACTGGCTGAGTTTATTGGGAGGGTATATCCCAAAGACAGTTTAGATATTGTTGTTTTTGGAAACGATGCATGGCAGGTACAATTAAAGGATTTACCCTATTTACAAGTGGGGCCTTTTCATACCAATACCGTAGCAGGCTTGGAGTTGGCCATGGAGATCTTGAGGAAGAAAAAAACCGCCAATCGTCAGATATTCATGATTACTGATGGCAAACCTACCTGTTTAAAGGAAGGTGATCATTACTATAAAAACAGTATGGGCCACGACCCCAAAATAATTTCTAAGTGTATAAATCTGGCTGTTAAAGCCCGGAAAAGCAGAATTCCTATTACCACGTTCATGATTGCCAATGATCCGTATTTGGAGCAATTTGTTGAGGAATTTACCCAGGCAAACAAGGGTAGGGCTTTTTATTCGGGCTTAAACGGTCTAGGTGATATGGTATTTGCAGACTATGAGAAAAACAAGCGCAGAAACACTCGATTTTAACTCAAAAGATATTACGGCCATCAAGAATCTTGGCGAATTAAAAGCCACAGGTTATGTGTCTAAATCGGTTAGGGAGGAACTCCAAAAGAATATGGTTAACGCCATTGCCAACGGAAAAGAGCGCTTTCCAGGAATTTTAGGCTACGAAGACACCGTTCTTCCTCAAATAGAAAATGCAATTATCAGCGGCCATAACATCAACTTACTTGGGCTAAGAGGACAGGCAAAAACAAGAATTGCCAGAACCTTAATTCATTTTCTGGACGAGTGGGTTCCGGTTATTGAGGGTAGCCCCCTGAATGAAGATCCACTGCACCCCATTCTCAAAAGCAGTTTGCAGCGAATTGAAAAGGAGGGAGATAAGCTTCCGATTACCTGGTTGCATCGCAATGAGCGCTACGTAGAAAAATTGGCCACGCCAGATGTTACTGTGGCCGATTTAATTGGAGATATTGACCCCATAAAGGCGGCAAACTTAAAGCTGTCCTTTGCCGATGAAGAGGTAATACATTTTGGATTGGTGCCAAGGGCAAATCGAGGGATTTTTGTCATTAACGAGTTGCCTGATTTACAAGCCAGAATCCAAGTAGCCTTGTTTAACGTGCTGCAAGAAAATGACATCCAGATCCGCGGATTTAAGATCCGCTTGCCACTGGACACATACTTTGTATTTACTGCAAACCCGGAGGATTACACCAACCGCGGGAGCATAATTACTCCGCTTAAAGACAGAATTCAAAGTCAGATTGTTACCCATTATCCAATGTCCCTGGAAATAGGGAAATCTATCACCCGGCAGGAAGCCAAA
>JBMYJC010000446.1:0-1628 GCA_049594055.1 Luteibaculum sp.
GACCTACCAATTTCTCTTTTGGTTTTTCTTCGCTGTAGTTCTCATCAGTAGGAGTAATTGTAGTTAAGTCAACCACAAATTCTCCACCAACAAACTTTCCATTTTCAACGATTAATTTACCGTTGTTGAATGGTACAGTTCCAGTGTGTGAATACATGCCCATCATTGTTCCTTTCCACATTACCTTGCTGGCGTCTGTGTTAATTTGGAATTCTCCACTGTGAGCTTCAGTGGTAGCTGTTGCGTTTGTTTCCTCAGTGTTCTCAGTAGAACCGCTTCCGCACGAAGCTAAAAGTGCGATAGAAGCAACTGAAGCGATAATTAATTTTCCTGTTTTCATGTTTACAGTAGGGTTAAATTTAGTGGTGCAAAGGTTATACAATTTTTAGGATTATAAGCTTACCTAAAATTAAATCTTGTGAAAATATTTTTTGGCTTGCTTTTTAATACCCTTCTGAAAATCAGTTAACTACGGCTTTAGTTGGAAGAGTTTTAAATCAGACTTAGTAAGAGGAATCAACTTTCTTTTCATTCCGCATTATTTCGAAGCGCAATTTGCCTTTTCAAGAGACCAAAAAACCATTCACCTCCGGCTTAACTCGCCCAATTTTCCCGGTCTAAACTGCGGTATTGGATGGCTTCGGCCACATGGGCATTTGAAATATTTTCTTCTGCTTCTAAATCTGCAATAGTGCGGGCAAGCTTCAGTATCCTGTCGTAAGCTCGCGCACTCAATTGCAGCTTTTCCATGGCTTTTTTTAGCAAGGCAGTGCTGGCCTTATCCAACTCACATGTTTCTCTGATTTGTTTAGAACCCATTTGGGCGTTGCAATGGATGTTTTGCTCACTAAAGCGTTGCTGTTGGATTTTTCGAGCCTGGATTACGCGTTTTCTAATTTCGGCAGATTGCTCGCTTCCATTACTTCGAACTGCAAGTTCATCAATACTTACCGGTGTAACTTCAATATGCAAATCAATGCGATCAAGCAAGGGGCCAGATACCTTACTCAAATAGCGTTGTACGGTTCCAGGTGGGCAAACACAATCTTTATCTGGGTGATTGTGAAAGCCACAAGGACAGGGGTTCATTGCCGCTACCAACATAAAACTAGCCGGATATTCTACCGTGTATTTGCTTCTCGCTATGGTTACCAGTCGGTCTTCCAGTGGTTGCCGCATAACTTCCAGCACGGTGCGTTTAAATTCTGGGAGTTCGTCCAAAAACAAAACCCCATTGTGCGAAAGTGAAATCTCTCCCGGACTGGGAAAACTACCTCCTCCAACCAGGGCTACATCGCTAATGGTGTGGTGTGGACTTCGAAAGGGGCGCTGCGCCATAAGTGCGCTCTCCTTTTTTAGTTTCCCCGCAACCGAATGAATTTTGGTGGTTTCTAAGGCCTCGTGCAAACTTAAAGGAGGCAAAATGGTTGGCAGGCGTTTGGCCAGCATGGTTTTTCCGGCACCGGGTGGTCCTACTAAAATTATATTATGTCCTCCCGAGGCCGCAATCTCAAAGGCGCGCTTTACATTTTCCTGGCCTTTTACATCGGCAAAATCCAGCGGAAAATGGTGCAATTCTTCCTCGAACTGAGCGCGGGTATCCACCATGGTTTTTTCCAGTTTTTCCT
>JBMYJC010000447.1:0-1617 GCA_049594055.1 Luteibaculum sp.
TAATCTGGCCCATCACAATAAAAAAGAGCAGGATAAAAAATGCAATGATGGATGCCTTTATAGCAATCAGTCTTTTTTGGCGGGCATTAAAATGCTTGGTCGCCTCCATGTAAACTGGCACAGAACCCAAGGGGTCTATTACCGCAATAAGGAAAAGAATCTTAGTAATTATCTCCAGTGCCATGCTATTTCAAAATGTGCCCTTGGGTTGTAAAGGATAAACCCTGTTGGCCGGAGGTAGAAATCATAACACCTTCAAATAAGGGAGGATTAGATCCAGGCTGTATCGCCCAGTTAAAAATAAAATTTGCTCCCGTGCCACCTGTTTTATCTTGCTCATCAATCACAATTTCAACGGTTTCTAAGGGTGCTATGAAAATGCTGTTTTGGATATAATTTCGGATAGATTCTCCATGGGTATTGAAGTATTCCGCAGACTCAATAAAAATGGTGTCTCCTACATTTACATTGCGCAAACTCACCGTGGCGGTCAAGTTATGAGTGCGATGTTCTGTTAAACTGTAAATCTCAGAATACACAGAAAGGTAGGTGCTGCCCTTTTCTAAGGTGGAATCGGCATCTATGGATGCCCTTCTTTTCTCCCAATTTATAGGGTCTAAAGAGCTCATGTTGTCAGGTTCTGCACAGGAGTAAAAAAGTAAACTTAGAATAGCGAGGGAGAGCACCATTTTCATGCTCTGAAAATAACACAAAAAGCTTTGAGAAAAGTGAGGCGCTCGCTTATCTTTAAGCTTATAGCTGCTGCAGGGTATGCAGGTTGTAATACTTGCCCCTTTTAGCTAGCAATTCATCGTGACTTCCTTCTTCTGCAATCTGTCCCTCGTGCATTACAATGATGCGGTTGGCTTGGTTTATGGTAGAAAGTCGGTGGGCAATTACGATGGACGTGCGGTCTTTCATCAGCTTGTTTAAAGCGTCTTGCACCAATTTTTCAGATTCGGTATCCAATGCCGAAGTGGCCTCGTCCAACAATAAAATAGGCGGATTCTTAAGCACTGCACGTGCAATAGAAAGGCGTTGCTTTTGTCCACCCGATAATTTAGTTCCCGAATCTCCTACTACATAATCGTAGCCTTTCGCAAAAGACATTATAAAATCGTGGGCGTTGGCAATTTTTGCTGCCTCTATGATCTCTTCCCTTGTAGCATGTGGGTTTCCAACTGCAATGTTATTTGCAACGGTATCGTTAAAGAGGATGGCATCCTGAGTTACAATTCCAAACAAGCGTCTAAGCTCGTATAGTTTGTAATCGTGGATGGGAGTACCGTCCAATAAAATCTCTCCTTCCTCGGTTGGAAAAAAAGCGGGCAACAAGGAGATTAAGGTACTTTTTCCACTTCCAGATTGTCCAACCAATGCCACCGTATCTCCTTTCTTAATCTCCAGATTAAGGTTTTTTATGGCGTAAGCTCCGTTGGGATATTTAAAACTGAGGTCTTTAAATTGAATGCTATCCTTAAAATCAGAAATAGCGATTTCTTTTCCTTTTAGTACGGGTTCTTCCTGGGTTTGAAATAACTCATTGATGCGGTTGGCAGAGGCCATTCCCTTTTTTAACTTAAAAAATGCCTCAGAGAAAGATTTAGCCGGTGGTAT
>JBMYJC010000448.1:0-1616 GCA_049594055.1 Luteibaculum sp.
TTTCTACTATCGTAGATAGAATGAGCAGGTGAAAGCGCTTTTTACTCAAAGGTTACTCTCAATTTCTACTATCGAGATTTTAGTTTCGAGACAGGGCTGTACAGCTCAAGGAGGCAGTATGTTTAATTTCTACATTGTAAAAAAAATTATTAACTACAAATTGCAAGTAACGCACCACAAGCAATTATAAAAAGGTCTCCCCCCTTTTTTTTCAAGCACACTAAGACAAGCAAAGTGCCGTTTACATTCAGATATATTCTAGCATGAGATCTCTCGCCTTCTGCACAACTCTGTTTTTGATTGGAAGTATTGCCTGTGGCCAAATGCGCTCAGATGTTCCCAGCCTTACGCTTGCAGTAACTCCATCCATTTATGCTAAACCCAAAATAACCGGAAATAAGCAGGTGCTTGAGAGCAACAGTGGCTTTTTAAGTGGTGGAATAGAGCTTAGGTACCAGCAAAAGATTTCTTCCCGATTAAACGGTAATCTTAACATAGGAGCGCATCATATTTTAAACAGAGTAAACTTGCATACCGCTGAGGCGGGGTACACAGAATTATTCCTATTACCCGATTATTTTGGCGGCTACCTAGGAGCAGGCTTAAGCTACACTTTACAACCCATAAAAAAGCTTGTTGTCTTGCCTGGGTTTACCATAGGACTGTACAGTGGAAAAACCTTTGGGTATAGCGCGGGATACAACGGAGCAGATACAACAGGGCAATCTGAAATAAGCTTTTCGCTAAATCAGGCGGAAGACCATTTTACGGCTATACAAATAAGCTGTCATATAGCAGTTCAATATCCAATGGGTAAGAAGGTGGCACTCTATTTATGCCCTGGCTATCGTTGGTTAGATAAAACATTTGAGCCCGCTGACTACTCTGCCAGAAATAAAGCCCACACAGAAAGCGGAAAAATCTGGATAAATCCTAATCGGTTTTCCATAGATATGGGAATCACTTTTTCCCTCATAAATAACTACCTGCGCTTGGGCTAATTCTTAATTCAACTTCCTTACTTTGCCACAAATCCGGCAAAACATGTCCATAGCACTTGAAAATTTCCTGGAGGCACAGGAGCTATTGCAGAAATTCTCTTCCAACCGCAATAACATTGAAGCCATAGAAAAGGCAGCAAATGTAATGGCGCAGGCTATAAAACAGCAGGGAAAAATAATCAGCTGCGGCAACGGTGGTTCCATGTGCGATGCCATGCATTTTGCGGAAGAACTAAGCGGACGTTTCCGAGCGGATCGCAGGGCACTTCCTGCCATCAGCATTTCAGATCCCAGCCATATAACCTGTGTTGGCAACGACTACGGTTTTGATTCTATTTTCTCAAGATTTGTTGAGGCCCTGGGCCAAAATGGAGATGTTTTGTTGGCCATTAGCACAAGCGGAAATTCCGCCAATGTGGTTCAAGCAGCAGAGTGCGCCAGAATAAAGGGCATG
Source organism: Luteibaculum sp. (assembly GCA_049594055.1). GTDB lineage: Bacteria > Bacteroidota > Bacteroidia > Flavobacteriales_D > Luteibaculaceae > Luteibaculum. The sequence continues at coordinate 1,456 of JBMYJC010000448.1, forward strand.
AAAATAGTAGCCTTAACAGGGAAAGATGGCGGCCATTTGGCCAAAATTGCAGATGTGGAAATTAGAGCGCCTAAAAGTGCTTTTGCAGATCGCGCCCAGGAAATACACATCAAAGTGATTCATTCGCTGATTCAGATGATTGAAAAAGCCTGTTCTTAGGC
>JBMYJC010000449.1:0-1613 GCA_049594055.1 Luteibaculum sp.
AAAATTGGACTTGGCTCCTCATATACTTTCTCATCAAAAAATACACACTTCGGTTTGGTTCAGTCAAGATGAGATTACCTTTGCAAAGAATGAGGAGCTTTACTCTGTAGATGAGGAGGAGTTTGAAGCGCTTCCAAAACCGCAGTTAGTCGTAAAAGCCTGGAATGCAGTTTGTAAGGACTTAGCCTCGTTTTAAATTTTACCCCTTTTTATTACATTTAAAGGACTAATCCCAAAATTTTATTGTTATGGCAGGAATTAACAAAGTTATCCTGGTTGGAAATCTGGGCAAGGACCCAGAAATCAGAACCCTATCCAATGGCTCCAAAGTGGCCAAGTTCTCATTAGCAACCAATGAGAATTACAAAGGCAAGGATGGAAATTGGAACGAAAGAACCGAGTGGCACAATATTACGGCTTGGAGAAACTTAGCCGAAAGAGCCGAGAACACCCTTACAAAAGGAACTCAGATTTACGTTGAGGGAAAGCTGAGAACCAGCAGTTATGAAAAAGATGGTTCAACCCGGTATATAACCGAAGTTGAGGCAGAGTATTTTACTATTTTAGGCAACCGAAATCAGGAAGGTGGAACAACGCAGAAAAGCACCATGGAAAAAGAACCCGTTGCAGCGGGAGACCAGGGCGATGAATCGGACGACCTTCCCTTTTAATTAATCATTCATTGGGGACTTCGTTTCTCGAAATTTCGGCACTATTATCAATAGTAAAAAGTTTCGATAGTGGTACAGTAGCAGCATTATTCATTATAGTGCTGCTACTTGTTTGTTCGGCCATAGTTTCCGGATCGGAAGTGGCTTATTTTTCTTTATCCCCCCAGGATATTGATGAGTTAAAAAGCCAGGGAGATAACAAATCAGATCGCGTCTTGAGTCTCTTGGCAAAACCAAGAACACTACTAGCCACCATACTTATTGCCAACAATTTCATCAACATTGGCATTGTTCTATTATCCAGCGTTGCCATTAATGGCATGTTTAATTTCACCAACGTTTGGGCTGCTTTTTTTATCCAGGTTATAGCCGTCACTTTGCTCATTTTGATTATTGGTGAAGTTATTCCCAAAGTTTTTGCCTCGTATAAAGCGCGCTCCCTGGCATTGCTCATGGGCAATTTGCTGTGGGTACTTTGTTACATTTTCAAACCCCTGAGCAAATTGTTAGTACGTAGCACTAACTACTTGGAGGACCAAATCAAACCCAAATCGGGAAATATCTCTGTGAATGAACTAGAACACGCGCTAGATCTAACGGAGGATGAACAGAGCAATGAAGAAGAACAGCGCATTTTAAGGGGAATTGTAAAGTTTGGAAATACGGAGGTGAGGCAAATTATGACCTCGCGAGTAGACGCGGTTGCCTTAGATGCAAAATTAGACTACCAAGCGGTTTACGATGAGATTTTGCAATCTGGTTACTCCAGAATACCGGTTTACGAGAATACTTTTGACAACATTATTGGCATCCTCTACATTAAGGATTTACTGGAGCACTTGGATGACAAAAACCTAGATTGGAAAAGCCTATTGCGCCAGCCCTATTTTGTTCCCGAGACCAAAAAAATTGTTGATTTATTAAAAGAATTTCAGGACAGAA
>JBMYJC010000450.1:0-1612 GCA_049594055.1 Luteibaculum sp.
ATTTTCTCTCCCTGATTTACTTTTCCACCAAATAACGGATATGGAAATAACAATCAGAGGCATAAGTAAAAAAGATAATCCCGAGGTGGAAGCCATCATTAAACAAAGCCTTACAGAATACAACATGGCAAAAGAAGGTACCGTGTTTACTGATCCTGTTTTAAAGGATATGTATAAAGCATTCGATGTACCCAGGGCGGATTATTTTTTAGCTATGCATGGAGAGGAAATATGTGGTGGAGCAGGTATTGCGCCTCTGCCAGGAGAGGAAAATAACATATGCGAATTGCAGCGCATGTTCTTAAAAAGGGCTTATCGAGGAAAAGGAATAGGCTATAGGCTCATGCAGCATTGTATCGATTATGCCAGACAAAATGCCTACCGCTATTGCTACCTTGAAACCTCTAAAAATTTATATGATGCAGTTCGTTTGTACGAAAAGTTTGGCTTTAACTATTTAAAAGAGCCGATGGGTGAAACCGGGCACTTTTCTTGCGAGCTGTATATGGGACTGGAATTAACTTAAAAACAAATCATATGCTTTCTTTAGACTTAGGTATTATGGGCAGTAATACAACTGCCAGCCACACATCCTTGCCAATTTTTTCTTGCAACAACCATTTGTTAGAGTTGGTAATGAACAGAAACTTTAATGATGATTGGCAAATATTTTCGGACTCTGAAGTTTTTTACCTGGTTTTGGATGGAAGCATGAATTTGCATTTAGGAGGCGGTAGAACGAAAGAGATAAATAGGGGTGAGTACATTCTAATTAAGGAAGACACACCTTTTATGTTATCAGACAAAGAAGGGTGCAATTATTTGGCGATTCACAAAAAGAGCTATAACCGCGATTTTTGCACGGAACCGAAGGAAAAAGCGGACATTTTACACGGCAATTTTTTGAATGATTTAAGTTTCCAACCCTTACAGCTCAACAACCACCTTATACAACTGATTTACACCAAAGACTTTTCTAGCGAAGAAGCCTTTCTAGATAGTGATAGGGCGGTCTTTGTTATTGAAGGAGAATTGGTGCTTGCAGATGTTTACGGAGAAGAAATTTTAAATAGCCAGGAAATTGCAAACATTCCTGCTCATGCATTTCACAGAGTTCACTGCAGGGAGAAAACTTTGGGTTTTACCCTTCAAAAGATGGATACACGAATTATGTATTTGGATAAGAAGTAGTTATTATACCACTTCAAAATGATCCAGTCGGTCTGCATGCAACACCGGACCACTTAACTTTGGATTATACTCTGTAATTGGCAAGAACTTGGCATTAAAAACCCACTGCTTCCAGTCGTAAGAAGTTCTGCTGTACACAATTTGTCCAAAGGTTTCCTCAAAACCCTTTACCATTACTAACAGTTCAGGCTTTTTAGCCAGGATTTCTTCTCGACTTAAGTTGTGGAAGGGGCTTTGCTCGTTAATTGGATGCACAATAGTCCAGTTTAGCGCCAGCATTGAGATCTTATTGCGTTCTAAATTGAGGGGTAAAAAGCGCCTTCCTCCTGCTTCTTCAAAGGATACTAGACAACTAGCTTCTAGCTCTACAATTTGGGTTTTCCGCTCATTAATAAAGCGAAACATTAACCCTAAACCATCT
>JBMYJC010000451.1:0-295 GCA_049594055.1 Luteibaculum sp.
TTTAAGATGAGCAAAAAGCTTAAACCAGTTCTTGAAAAGACGCTTGAACTAGGCAGAAGCTATGTTAGAGAGGATTATCAAAACAAGCGTTTGCCATTATTTTTATTGTGGAAAGGAATCATGCACCTTTTGGTAAATAACCCAGAATACAGATACATTCTTGGTCCGGTTAGTATTTCCAATAACTACTCCAAAACCAGCAAAAAATTAATGGTAGCCTTTATAAAGGAGTATTACTACAACAACGAGTTGGCGGCCATGGTAAAACCCACCAAACCTTTTAGAGATAGCATCA
>JBMYJC010000451.1:305-1602 GCA_049594055.1 Luteibaculum sp.
TAGCATCAAAGACTCTGAGATTAAGGAGCTTTTGGCTTCGACCCAAGGCGATTTAAAAGATTTAGATCGCTTAATAGCCGATATTGAACCTTGGCATGCCACAGTACCAGTTCTCCTTAAAAAGTACATCAACCAAAACGCCAAAATCATCTCCTTTAACGTGGATCCAAAATTTAACTACAGCCTGGATGGCCTTATGATTTTAGATCTCCACGACTTGCCTGCAGATTCTATTGAAAACCTTAAGGAGGATATCAGCAATCTCAGTTAAGAAATTGTACGGCAGATTGAATAGCTTCCTTTATTTCCAGAGGCGAAGCGCTTTGTTTGGATATCATTTTACCGGCATTCTCTAGAAAAGCAAATCGAATTTCCCCCTGCTCATTCTTTTTATCATGTCGGCAATATTCCACCAAAGCCACTGCCATAGATTCATTAAAGCTTGGAAAGGCGTAGGTTTTCTTAATAAAACTGGCAATTTCTTGAGCCAATGCCTCCGGTAATAAGCCTTTATTTACCGATAGATAATTCTCGGCAAGTATTCCCCAAGCCACGGCAAAACCATGCGGTATAGCCTTGTTTTGTTCCATACACCAAGCTTCCAGTGCGTGTCCTATGGTATGGCCGTAATTCAGGTATTGTCTTTGGTTTTTCTCGAAAGGATCTAAGGCAACCACTTCATTTTTAACCTCAACAAGGTCCTGGATGTGGGTGGAAACAAAATCCCTATAACTTCCTGTAAAAGCCTTTAACTCCTCCCATAACTTGGGCCTCCCAATTAAAATATGCTTTATACATTCCGCAAAACCGGAGTAAAATTCCTCGTCTGGTAGGGAGTTAAAGAACTCAGGGTAAATAAAAACTCCTTTTGAAGGCCAAAAACAACCTATTTGATTTTTAACCTCATTTAGATCCAATCCTGTTTTCCCGCCAACGGCAGCATCAACAGCACCCAAAAGCGATGTAGGTATGTTGATGTAATCCACTCCTCTTTTATAAGTGGCAGCAATAAATCCACCTAAGTCTGTAACTACTCCCCCACCAACATTTACCAGAAGCAAGTTTTTATCTGCCCCCAGTTCCATGAGAGCTATCCACAATTGCTCCGCAATTGCCAGGTTTTTTTGTTGCTCTCCAGGTTCTATTTCCAAGACCTCCACTCCAGAAAAATCCTGAACCGCCTCAACAATTACGGGCAAACAATGTTTGTGTACATTGCTGTCGGTAAGGATGATTATTGAGCTGTAAACATGCTGATTTTCAGAGAGAAAGGAATTTAAGGATGAAAATTTGTGGT
>JBMYJC010000452.1:0-1592 GCA_049594055.1 Luteibaculum sp.
TGAGATTTAACAGAAAGTACCTTAAAGCTTTGGTCGGAACCAATTTGAACGGTATTAGGATCTAAGCTTATGGGCAGGTTGTTAATCTGCAATACATGTTTGCCAGGTAAGGCTGTGAAAGTGATTTTTTTCGCAATTGCCGCACCGGTTGGGTAAACCGTTACTTCATCTACTTTTCCATTTATTTTAAGTGTGTCTAACAGTTGTGCATGGGCAGAAGAAAACATACCCAAGGCACTTACTAGAAGTATAAACCCCTTACCGAAATTTTTCATCCTCAATCTTATTTTTAGGAATAGTCAACGTGATAGCGACAAATAACGAATAAAATATAAACTCATTACCAATTCGTTAACTGCAGTATTTCAGTCCTTTTCCTTTTTTAGACTTACCGGAATAGAGTTGGAAATGGTTAGGGTTGAATGCTAACCCAACGGGCAATTGCCATTAATGGACAATAAAAAAGGGAGTACAACGGCTCCCTTTAAAATGATCTTTAGTAAGTAGACCTTACTTAGAAAATACTTTACGCTCCTTAATACGTGCAGCTTTACCAGTACGATCGCGTAAGTAGAAAATTCTTGCTCTTCTTACTTTACCGCGCTTGATAAGCTTAATCTCTTCTATAAATGGTGAGGTGAATGGGAAAATACGCTCAACGCCTACGTTACCAGACATTTTTCTCACGGTAAAAGTTTCCGTTGATCCTGTTCCTCTACGTTGTAAAACAACTCCTGTAAATTGCTGAATACGCTCTTTACCTCCCTCACGAATTTTGTAAGAAACCGCAATCGTATCCCCGGCAGAAAATTCGGGTAATTCTTTTCTTGGGTTTAATTCAGCCTCGATTTCTTTAATTATATCCATCACACAAAATATTTAACCGGATAATCCCCTTCAAAATTGGCTTGCAATATTACGGTTTTTATTTCAATGCAGAAATATGCGAAGGTAAATTTCAAGTTATTTTAAAAGTTCCGGTCTGCGTTGTTTAGTGCGCTCTATGGAAGAGGCCATTCTCCAATCTTCAATTTTTTTTGCATTGCCACTTAAAAGCACCTCCGGAACTTGCCAACCCTTATAATTTGCAGGTCTGGTATACACCGCTGGAGCAATTAAATCATCCTGAAAACTATCAGAAAGGGCCGAGGTTTCGTCATTCAACACCCCGGGAAGTAATCTGATAATGGCATCACTCACCACAGCCGCGGCCAACTCACCACCAGATAGAACAAAATTGCCAATGGAGATTTCTTTAGTGATCAAATGCTCTCTTACGCGCTCATCCACCCCTTTGTAATGACCGCAAAGCATAATTAAGTTTCCCATTAAACTCAATTGATTAGCCATTCTTTGGTCAAACAATTCCCCGTCTGGCGACATGTAAATTACCTCATCATAATCACGCTCGGCTTTCAACTTGGAAATACAGGCATCTACAGGTTCAATTCCAATTACCATACCTGCGCCTCCACCAAAAGCATAATCGTCTATGGTTTTGTGTTTGTTATTGCTATAATCTCTTAAATTATGAATGTGGATTTCCACAAGATTATTTTCTTTAGCCCGTTTAAGAATGGAATCGTTAAACG
>JBMYJC010000453.1:0-1591 GCA_049594055.1 Luteibaculum sp.
TTAGCAAGGCTATAAGGATTCCCAACAAAGCGCCAACTAACACATCACCTGGGTAATGCACTCCCAAATAAACCCTACTGAAACCAATTGTAATTGCCCAAAACCAAAATGGCCATCGAGGCCAGTTAAACAGGTTTCCGAAAACTAGAACAAACCAAGTGGCTAGCCCAAAGTGGTTTGCAGCATGGCTGGAAACAAATCCAAACTGCCCACCACATTTTCCTTGGATAGTTTTTACAGTATCCGCTAATGCTGGATTGTGGCAAGGGCGCAGGCGCTCAAAAACATTTTTAAAGGCATGCACCGAAAGTAAATCGCAAACACCAGCAACCACGATGGTAAGTCCTAAAAAAACCAAGGCTTTTTTCCATCCGCGTTGCCACAGCATGTACAAAATGAGAAAAAGGTAGAGGGGAATCCAGACGTATTTATTGCTTACGGCAACCATAAAAGCATCCAGACCAATCTGACCTTGTAAATTATTTACGGTTTGAAATAAGGCAATATCAATGGACTGGAGTTTATCCAACATGACGGTTTAAATGTTTCCAGATTTCGTCTTTCAGTTCTTGAATACCCATTCCGCTTATGGAGGAAATGTAGCTGCAGGCAATGCCTTTGGGCACCTCTTGTTTTAATTCTTCAAGTAACTCGGCATCCAACATATCGCATTTGGTAATTGCCAGCAAGTGTTGTTTGTGCATCAACTCTGGGTTGTGCTGCTTGATTTCGTTTTTAAGAATCTCGAATTCCTTTTTTATGTCATCAGAATCGGCTGGGATCATAAATAAAAGCACGGAGTTGCGCTCTATATGCCGTAAAAAACGAGTACCCAAGCCCTTGCCTTCGTGGGCTCCTTCAATTATTCCAGGTATATCGGCAACAACAAAGGATCGATGATCGCGATAGGGAACCATCCCCAAATTAGGTACGATGGTAGTAAAGGGGTAGTCTGCTATTTCTGGTTTTGCCGCACTAATTACCGATAAGAAGGTTGATTTACCTGCATTGGGAAAACCCACGAGCCCAACATCGGCTAGGACCTTTAGTTCTAATATTTTCCATTCCTCCTTGCCGTCCTCTCCAGGCTGAGCATAACGCGGGGTTTGGTTGGTGGCAGATTTAAAATGGGAATTTCCCAGACCGCCACGTCCGCCCTCAACAATTACAACCTCTTGCCCGTGTTCGGTAATTTCAAAAAGAAACTCCTCGCTTTCAGCATCTTTGGCAACCGTTCCAAGTGGAACTTCCAGAATAACATCCTTACCATCTTTCCCGGTACTGTGCTGCTTGCTGCCATTTTCGCCATGACCAGCAATTACGTGCTTGGTATATTTTAAGTGCAACAGCGTCCATAGTTGTTCGTTTCCACGCACAATTATATGACCACCTCTTCCCCCATCTCCGCCATCGGGACCGCCCTTGGGAACAAACTTCTCGCGCCTAAGGTGCGTAGAACCTCCCCCGCCCTTTCCAGATCGGCAACAAATTTTTACGTAATCAACAAAGTTGGAGGAGGCCATGTTTTTCTTTAAAGGCTGTCTATAATGTTACAAAGGTTGTTGTAAACGGTTGGAATGAACTCTGCTCC
>JBMYJC010000454.1:0-1579 GCA_049594055.1 Luteibaculum sp.
CTCGCCACATCCATAAATTTCTTTACCGAGTCTTCACTGCTCTGCTCTTCACCATAAATAAAAACCTTCCCAGAACGATCATCCAAATCGGATATCAGGCGCATATCGGTTCTATTGGACTCGATTCGCACTTTGTTTTCATGGCGATCTACCCAGAGTTTACGGGCTCCAAAAAAGTTGAAGAAAATAAAGCGTGCCGAATCCAGGGCTCGTTTTCCACCCAAACTCAAGGCAACACTATCGGCCAAGGCAATGGCAAAAGAATCGGACTCTGCTTGGTTAAACCCGCTGGCGGCTGGAATAATATCCGGGTTTTCCTTTAAAATTTTTGTTGATTCCTTCGGCCCATTACAGGCAATAAAAAGTGTACATGTAATAATAAATGCGGAGAATAAAAATTTCATTAGGCGCCTACTTTATCGGTTTTGGGTTTGCTGTTTATTTGTTTTTCAATGTATTTGATCACGGAGCTAGCTACGTCTTTTTCGGTAGCTTTTTCAATTCCCTCCAAACCTGGAGAAGAATTTACTTCCAATACTAAAGGTCCTCGGCTAGATTGAAGCATATCCACCCCAGCCACATTAAGGCCCATCGCTTTTGCTGCTTTAATGGCAATCTCGCGCTCTAATTTGGTTAGTTTAATAGGCATGGCAGAACCACCACGGTGCAAATTGGAACGAAATTCCCCCTCCGCACCTTGACGTTTCATGGCTCCCACCACTTTGCCATCTACAACAAAAGCGCGAATATCAGATCCACCCGCCTCTTTGATAAATTCTTGGATAAGGATATCGGCTTTTAAACCGTAAAAAGCTTCTAGAACCGAGGTAGCAGCTTTTCGGGTTTCGGCTAAAACCACGCCAATCCCTTGGGTTCCAGAGAGCAATTTGATAACCATAGGGGCACCACCAATTTGCTCAATAATGGTGTCTATGTAACGTGGGTGATTTGCAAATACCGTTTTTGGCATTGGTACATTGTGCTTGGTAAAAATCTGCACAGAGCGCAATTTGTCTCTGGAGCGAACAATGCTGATGGAAGGATTCACCACTATTTTCCCCATCATCTCAAACTGGCGCACCACCGCAGAACCGTAGTGGGTAACAGAAGATCCAATGCGCGGAATAATGGCATCAATATCATCCAGATTTTGCCCTTTATACAATACCTGCGGATTATTAAACTCGGCTACCAAGGAGCAACGCAAATGGTCTATAACCACTGCGCGGTGCCCCGCTTTCATAATTGCTTCAACTAATCTTTGGGTGGAATACAGCTTGGGGTTTCTTGAAAGCACCCCAATTTTTAGCTCTCTTTTTTTTGCCATGAGTTTTTTTTGGAAACGTCTACCAGAAATTTGCCACGCAAGAAGCGTTTGCCCAACAAAATCGGATAGCGCATTTTATTTCGGTTTGTGAGGGTAAATGTTGTGAGGTAGGTTTTTGCGCCAAGTTTCACTAAAAGCTTTACGGCAAAACGCAGCTCTGTGCTGCCGTTGGAGCTTTTTACTTTGCGCTTGTCGTACTCGGTAAACTCAAATGGGCCTTTTCCCACTAGCCAACAGCTTAGTTTTTCACCG
>JBMYJC010000455.1:0-1564 GCA_049594055.1 Luteibaculum sp.
AGATAATGTTCGTCTGGGAGATGGAGTAAAGGTTTATCCAAATGTTTTCATTGGCGACAACGTAAGCATTGGGGAAAACACAATAATTAAGGCTGGAGTAAAAATTTATGCTGATAGCGTAATTGGCGCAAACTGTGTTATACACTCCGGAGCTGTTCTAGGTGCAGACGGATTTGGTTTTGCACCTAATGCCGAAAACAATTACCAGAAGGTACCGCAAATTGGGAATGTAGTGATTGAGGATCATGTAGAAGTGGGTTCCAATACTACAATTGACAGAGCTACCTTAGGTTCTACCGTTATTAAAAAGGGCGTTAAGCTGGATAATTTAATTCAGATCGCCCATAACGTAGAAATTGGAGAGAATACGGTAATCGCGGCTCAAACTGGAGTTGCTGGATCCACAAAGATTGGCAAGAATTGCATGATTGGCGGCCAGGTAGGCATTGTAGGCCATATACAAATTGCCGATGAGGTGAAAATTGCCGCTCAGAGCGGAATTGGATCCTCCATCAAGGAAAAAGGGGCAATTGTTCAAGGCTCCCCCGCTATTTCTGTGGGAGACTTTAAACGCTCGTACGTATTATTTAAATCCTTGCCAAAACTTAGGGAAGCGATTCAATCACTAGAAAATAATTTCCAAAAACTGAAAGAAAAGTAAGAGTTGATGGAACCTGTTCAACAAACTATTGCCAATCCTGTATCCTTATCAGGAATTGGCCTACACACCGGAGCAAAAGTTCAATTAAACATTTTGCCCGCACCCGAAAACACGGGTTACGTTTTTAGACGAATTGACCTGAAAGACAAACCCGAAGTTCAAGGCACCGTTGAGAAAGTATTTTCTACTGAGCGCGGTACCTCGCTTAAAGATGGCGATGCTGTAGTTCATACCACTGAACATTTGCTTGCAGCTATATACTCACTAGGGGTTGATAACGCAGTTATTGAGGTGGATGGCCCGGAGATCCCCATCATGGATGGCTCTTCCATGCCATTTATTGAAGCCATTGAAAAAGCGGGAATTCAAGATCAACAGGCTAAGAAAAAGTACTTTGTTTTAAAGGAGAACATCACCTTTGAAGATCCTGAGAAAGAGGTGGAAATGTTGGCGGTGCCTACCATGGGAGGTGAATACCGAATTACCGTGATGGTTGATTATCGCTCACCAGCCCTTGGAACCCAACATGCTTCTATGTACAATTTGGCCTCTTTTAGAAAAGAGATCGCTCCCTGTAGGACTTTCTGTTTTTTAAGAGAATTGGAGGCCTTGGCAGATGCCAACTTGATTAAAGGCGGGGATTTAGAGAATGCCATTGTTTTGGTAGAAAGACCCAATGTTTCCAAGGAAGAATTAGACCGCTTGGCTAAAAAACTAGGCAAGGAAGGATTAGAGGTTTCTATCGAAGGCATTGGAGTGCTAAACAGTTCAAAACTCAAATTCGAGAATGAGCCTGCCCGACATAAATTGTTGGATATAGTTGGAGATTTAGCCCTTTTAGGTTTTAGAATCCGCGGACATATTTTGGCTGCCAGACCAGGCCACGCTGGAAACGTAGCTTTT
>JBMYJC010000456.1:0-1549 GCA_049594055.1 Luteibaculum sp.
GCTACCATCTACTTTGGTTCAGAAGAGTCTTCCAGACAAATACAAGAAGTGGCGGCTGCATTTGAGCGCGCCCACGAATTGGGAATGGCTACCATTTTATGGTGCTACCTAAGAAACAGTGACTTTAAGAAAGACGGTGTAGATCACCATACCTCAACAGATATTACCGCACAGGCTAATCACCTCGGTGTTACAATCCAAGCGGACATAATCAAGCAAAAGCTCCCAACTTCCAATGGTGGCTATACCGCCATAAACTTTGGAAAAACCCATAAGCTGGTTTACGATCAATTAAGTTCTGACCACCCCATTGATTTATGCCGTTACCAGGTGGTAAACTGCTACATGGGTCGCATGGGCTTGATTAACTCTGGAGGCGCAAGTGCTGGAGCTAGTGATTTAGCTGAGGCCGTAAGCACTGCAGTTATTAATAAACGCGCAGGTGGACAAGGATTAATTTCCGGTAGGAAAGCCTTCCAAAAACCTATGAAAGAAGGGGTTGAAATATTAAATGCAATTCAGGACGTTTACCTGGAACCTGAGATTTCTCTAGCTTAAAAAAAGGTACGAATGGGTTGGTTTAAAAGGATAAAGCGAGGGATAACAACCTCCACAACAGAAAAAAAAGAAACCCCCGAAGGACTTTGGTGGAAGTGCAAGCAATGTAGCCACGTGGTTTCTAGTGAGGATCATATCAAAAACCAAAAGGTATGTGAGTCCTGCGGACACCACGATCGCATGGACGCGCTGGGTTATTTCGAACTGCTTTTTGATGATAGCCAGTTTGAAGAGTTTAACGCAGATATGATCTCTGCCGACCCTCTTGACTTTGAGGATACCAAAAAATATACCGACCGTATTCTTGCTACCATCAAAAAAACAGGCCTAAAAGATGCTATACGCACTGCCCACGGGGATATAGCTGATAGTAAAGCGGTGATAGCGGCTATGGATTTCGATTTTATTGGAGGTTCTATGGGATCGGTGGTTGGAGAAAAGATCTCCTTGGCCGTTGACAAAGCCTTAGAGCTAAAGTGCCCGCTGATAATTATCTCTAAATCGGGTGGTGCTCGAATGATGGAGGCTGGGTTCTCGCTAATGCAGATGGCAAAAACCAGTGCAAAGCTTACTCTACTTTCCAGGGCAAAACTTCCTTTTATATCGGTTTTAACAAACCCAACAACAGGGGGTGTAACGGCTTCCTTTGCCATGTTAGGTGACCTAAACATTGCAGAACCCAATGCCCTAATCGGTTTTGCAGGCCCTAGAGTAGTTAAAGAAACCATTGGAAAAGATTTACCAGAAGGTTTCCAAACCTCAGAATTCCTTTTAGAGCACGGCTTCCTTGATTTTATTGTGGAGAGAAAAATGCTGAAGGAAAAGCTGGCATTTTTAATTTCGGCACTTAAGTCATAACTAAGGCATTTTATTTTACCTTTGCCGACCTAATACATAACATCCACTAAAAAGTCTTGGCATGTATTTAACACAAGAAGTAAAGAAAGACATATTTAAAGAGCACGGAAAGTATGAAGCAGACACCGGTTCA
>JBMYJC010000457.1:0-1541 GCA_049594055.1 Luteibaculum sp.
CTTTTAAAACCCAAAGCCATTGTCACTTGAAGAAGGATTCTATTGAGATTAAGGGTGCCCGAATGCACAACCTAAAAAATGTGGATGTTTCTATCCCAAGAAACAGTTTTACCGTGATAACGGGAGTTTCTGGCTCCGGAAAATCGTCTTTAGCTTTCGATACACTATATGCTGAAGGTCAGCGCAGATACGTTGAAAGCCTTTCTGCATATGCTCGGCAATTTTTAGGGCGTTTAGAGAAACCCGATGTTGATTTTATAGGAGGCTTAAGTCCGGCAATTGCTATAGAACAAAAGGTAATTACCAAAAATTCGCGCTCAACTGTAGCAACTACAACAGAAATCTACGACTACTTACGGCTACTTTTTTCCAGAATTGGTCATACTATTTCTCCAGTAAGCGGAGAGGAAGTGAAGCGACACACCGTAGACGATGTCCTTTCTGCGATGCGGAATTCTTCGGCTTTGGATACCTGCGTAATTTTGTCACCGTTTAATACCAGTAGAGTTCCAGAGGAACAGGCAAAAATTTATTTGCAGCAGGGATTTTCAAGGGCTTATGTAAAAAACGGTGGGTTTATTCGGCTGGAAGAACTGTCAGATAAGGAGACAGAAGAGGACCTTTTCTTGGCTATAGACCGTTTAAACGTTGCTGAAGAATTTGACCAGGCTCGAGCCACGGATGGGATCAATACGGCTTTCTTTGAGGGTAACGGAAATTGTATACTTCTATTTACGGATGGAGACAATGAGGATTGGAAAAGCTTTTCAAATCGTTTTGAATTAGACGGGATAAGTTTTGAAGAACCAAGTGAGGCCTTCTTTTCCTTTAACAACCCATATGGTGCCTGTAAAAAATGTGAGGGATTTGGCAGCATTATTGGCATTGATGAGGATCTGGTTATCCCAGATAAATCGCTTTCTGTCTACAATGACGCCATAGCTTGTTGGAAAGGCGAAAAAATGTCGGAATGGAAGCAGGAACTAATTAAAAGTGCAAACGCCTTCAACTTCCCTATTCACAAACCTATAGAAGACCTTGATCCAAAAACCTACCAGTTGCTATGGGACGGAAATAAGCATTTTGCGGGATTAAACCGCTTTTTTAAATACCTGGAGGAGAAATCTTACAAAATTCAGTACCGGGTAATGTTAAGCCGTTACCGCGGTAAAACATTATGCCCGGAATGCAGGGGATCCAGAATTCGCAAAGACGCCTCGTATGTTTTGGTGGGTGGTAAGAGCATTGTAGACATCCTCAATTTAAATATTTATAAAGCGTTGGATTTTTTCAATGGCCTTACCCTTTCCAAGTACGAGGAAAAAGTTGCAGACCGGCTCCTACTGGAAATAAAATCAAGACTAAAGTTTTTAAGTGAGGTGGGATTAGGGTATTTAGGTTTAAGCCGCTTGTCAAACACGCTTTCTGGAGGGGAATCTCAGCGCATGAATTTAGCCACTTCTCTGGGTAGCAGTTTGGTCGGGTCAACTTATATTTTGGATGAACCTAGCATTGGATTGCATCCAAGAGATACCCAGAAT
>JBMYJC010000458.1:0-1540 GCA_049594055.1 Luteibaculum sp.
TTTTGGTGGCATCGCAAAATCCATACAAATAAGCCGAAAGGTAATTTTCCGCGATGGTGTAACCTTATTGCTTTGCGAGTTGATTTTGATCTTATTTATAAGCGGGGATGAATTGCGTGCTATTCACGGTCTTCTTTTAATGTGCCTATATGCGGTGTACATCGCCATCATGTTTATTGGGATGACCAAAAAGGAATTGGAGGTACACACACCGGAGTTCAACCCCGAAAGACAACCCCTGCTGAATAAAAACCAAAATCCTCTGCTCACCTTTTTATTCTTTAGTTGGTTGGATTTTCCTAAATGGCTCTTTTCCAGACCCGCTAAAAATAAAGCCATCGCGCTCCTATGTTTTTCAGCCCTTATAATGGCAATTGCGTGTCACCTGCTTGTGGAAGCTTGTGTCTGGCTTGGAAGCGATCAGTATAACCTGTGGGGAATAAAATTCAATGGTTTAGGAATTCCCGTTTACTTTCTTTCGGTTATCGTAGCCTCGGCTGCAACCAGTTTGCCTGATACCATTCTATCCATGAAAGATGCCCGAAAAGGGAATTATGACGATGCTGTTTCCAATGCTTTGGGGTCCAACATTTTTGACATTTGTTTTGCCTTAGGCTTACCCCTATTTCTTTATACACTGATTTATGGGCCTATAGACATGACCACCTCCAGCACCAGCGATGTGGGCGAGTTGCGGGTGCTGCTTCTTCTGGTAACTTTTTTGGCCTTCCTCATTTTCTACCGATCTAAAAATCTGCGCAATAAACATGCAGTGATGTTGATTGGCCTTTACGGGTTATTCTCCGTGTACATTATTGGAAGAGCCCTAAATTGGAAAGCCCTGGAACCATTGGCCTACACGCTTAATGAAATCTCTATCTACCTGGGTAGTTTGTTTTAAGAGGCATCGTCCGACTTCTTTCCAACATCCTTAGTTTGGCTTAAAAATGCGTCCCAGCCCTGAGCTTTGAGTTCGTGCTCATGGTTTTGTCGATCTACAAATCGGTAGAGGCCCTCATCGGGAAGGATATATCCCACTGGAGTAAAATGCGGTGAGCCTTTAATTTTATCGTAATCGGATTGGTTAATAGTAAAGAGTAATTCGTAATCCTCTCCGCCATTCATGGCTACTACCGTTGGGTCTAGGTTAAAATCTCTAGCAGTGTTGTATACGGCTGGATCAATTGGAATTTTGTCCTCGTGAATTACAACACCAACACCAGAGGATCTGGCAATGTGCAAAGCTTCAGAAGCCAGACCGTCAGAAACATCAATCATGGCACTGGGTTTTAACTCCAGTTTCTTAAACATGTCAATCACATCTTTTCTGGCCTCTGGCTTTAATTGCCTTTCTAAAATGTAATCGTGGCCAGTTAAATCGGGTTGAATATTGCTGTTGCTCTGAAAAACTTCTTTCTCTCGCTCTAGAACCTGTAAGCCCATATAGGCTCCGCCCAAATCTCCAGATACTACCAAAATATCTCCGGCCTTTGCACCTGAACGGGCACATAGATCTTCCTTTCCCACAAAACCATTTACC
>JBMYJC010000459.1:0-1534 GCA_049594055.1 Luteibaculum sp.
GCACCCGTTCCATCGGGGCATCCACCTTGCACAACAAAATTTGGTATCACCCGATGAAAAGTTAAACCATCATAGAATCCATCCTTGCTCAGTTTAACAAAGTTGGCTACTGTATTGGGTGCATCTTTATCGTAAAAATCCACCTTTAAATTTCCCTTTTCTGTTTTTATGGTTGCTTTCATGTTCTAAATAATTTCGGGGCAAATGTACTAATCTGCTGTAGCACTTAAGTTTGACATTCCCTTAACCTTGTATAGTTTAAAAAATCCTTTTTTTGAGGGTAATATTCCAGTCATGGTAAAGAGTGCATTCAGCAATTGTTTACTCCTTTTAGCGGCATTTGCCTTTAGTTGCAAACCAGAAAAGGAGGTTAAAAAACCGATTATTCACCCACAGCTTATCCCCCATCTAAATCAGGCAAATAAGCCTTTCCCTTTTGGGGTTGCATCGGGAGATCCTCAATTGAATTCACTGGTTATTTGGACAAAATATTTGGCCGACTCATCCCAGTTAGATAGCACTATAAGGATAGACTGGGAGCTATCTGCCAATCGGGAATTCTCCAAAATATTTGATAAAGGAACTATTAATACAAACCGCCATAAAGACTTCACGGTAAAAGCAAATGTGGAGGGATTGGAAGCAAACTCAACCTATTACTATCGGTTTAGGGTTGGTAGTACCTACTCTGAAATTGGAGAAGGAAAAACTTTGGGAAACCAGGAAGGATACAAAGTAGCCTTTGTTAGTTGCAGTAATTATGAATGGGGATATTTTAATGCCTACCGGTTAATTGCACAAGACAGTACCATTGACCTGGTTGTCCATCTTGGAGATTACATTTACGAATACGGAATTGGGAAATATGGAGACACCACCATAAACCGCTTGAATGTTCCGGAATACGAAATAATTAGTTTAGATGACTATCGCACGCGCTATGCCTTGTATCGGTTAGACCCGGATTTAAAGCTCTTGCATCAAAAAAAGAGCATGATTAACATTTGGGACGATCATGAACTAGCCAACAATGCCTACATGACAGGCGCCCAGAACCACGACAGTACTGAGGGAGATTGGACCAAAAGGAAAGCCGCTGCAGCACAGGCATTTCACGAATGGTTACCTATACAACATCCCAACACCTTGCCCATTTATCGCAATTTTAAGGGTGGCTCACTTTTTAATCTCCTTGCCCTAGATACGCGCTTAGCTGGTAGAACGGTTCAGGTAGAAAATCCAGCCTCAGCGAATTTCAGTGACAGTTCACGCGCCATTTTGGGTAAAGACCAATTTAATTGGATGCAAAATCAATTGCAGGGAGAACAGAGATGGAATATTGTAGCCAACCAGGTTCCATTTGGCCCAATGAAGTTTGTAGGGAAAGATGGACCAGAATTGTATATGGATGGCTGGGATGGATATCCTTATGAGCGAGAAAAAATGCTGCAATTCCTAGAAAATATTGAGCTCAAAAATACCGTGTTTGTTACTGGCGATTTTCACCGGGCTTTTGTTTTAGAAAATGACTTAA
>JBMYJC010000460.1:0-1528 GCA_049594055.1 Luteibaculum sp.
AGACCCTAATTAACCTGCTGCCTCAGAGGAATCGAGTGCAGAAACTTCCCTTAGCACTTGCTAGCTTTCCGAAATAAAAAATCACGCAGAGACGCAAAGACGCAGAGGAAAATAAAAACACCTGAAACTTGGCGGCCTTTGCGCCTTAGCGAGAATATTTATCATTTGAGATAAACAGTAAGTGGAACGGAAGCATTATTAAAGGTCAATCACGGTTAATAGTCTGTTGGCTTGACAGAGCCTAAAATCATTTCAGCAAGAACCCGTGGATACTTCATAAATTCATTTTTTCCATTAGCTTTGCCGCGAACTTTTGGGTGGAAAAATTTGCGCGTATTGCAACCACATTAAAAAATGCTAAAAAGCAGTACTGCAAGCCTTTCCTCCCCGAATTAATCTTCTTAAAACATGTCTTATTTATTTACCTCAGAATCTGTTTCTGAAGGGCATCCTGATAAAGTTGCCGACCAAATTTCCGATGCTTTATTAGACAACTTCCTCGCTTGGGATCCTTATTCCAAAGTGGCCTGCGAAACCCTGGTTACAACTGGCCAAGTAGTTTTAGCGGGGGAAGTAAAAACCAACACCTATTTGGATGTTCAGAAAATTGCCAGGGATGTAATTACGCGCATTGGTTACACAAAAAGCGATTACATGTTTGAGGCTAATTCATGTGGTGTTTTTTCTGCCATCCACGAGCAATCGGATGACATTAATCGCGGTGTAGATCGTGGTAAAATAGAAGAACAAGGTGCTGGTGATCAAGGAATGATGTTTGGTTTTGCTTCCAACGAAACCGAGAACTACATGCCATTGGCATTAGACCTTTCTCATAAGATCTTGCAAGAGCTTGCTGCTATTCGCAGAGAGAATAAAGAGATTAACTACCTAAGACCTGATGCAAAATCTCAGGTTACTATAGAGTACACCGATGATCACAAACCGGTAAGGATTGACGCCATTGTTGTCTCTACCCAGCACGATGATTTTGATGCGGATGAAAAAAAGATGTTGGCAAAAATCAAAAAGGACATCATCGAGATTGTTATCCCTCGTGTTGTTGCCAAACTAGATCCGGAGATTCAGAAGCTTTTTACTGATAATATTAAGTATCACATCAATCCAACCGGGAAATTCGTAATTGGCGGGCCACACGGAGATACTGGATTAACGGGTAGAAAAATTATTGTGGATACCTACGGTGGAAAAGGTGCACACGGTGGTGGTGCTTTTTCTGGTAAAGACCCAAGTAAGGTTGACCGCTCTGCCGCCTATGCTGCACGCCACATGGCTAAAAACATTGTTGCCGCTGGTATTGCCGATCAGGTTTTGGTACAGGTTTCTTATGCAATTGGGGTAGTAGAGCCTACTTCCCTGTTTATTGACACTTATGGAACCTCCAAGGTGAAAATGAGTGACGGTGAGATTGCGGAGAAACTAAAAACCGTTTTTGATTTGCGTCCAGGACTTATTGAAAAGAACCTAAAACTGCGTAATCCTATTTACAGCGAAACTGCTGCTTATGGCC
>JBMYJC010000461.1:0-1515 GCA_049594055.1 Luteibaculum sp.
TTTATCCAGCTAAAAGCTGGAGAGATGGTTTAGCTTAGCTTAAGCTACGCTGAACTTTAGGCGCTCCTATTTTATTTGGATTTTTCTAGAAATAATTCCTTCCGAGGACTCTATTTGTAACAAGAAAATACCTCTACTGTATTTTCTTAGATCTAACTCAAATTCCTTAGGTAAATCTTCTAATGCTAGAATTTCTTTCCCCATGGAATCATACAATTTTAGGGTTTGCACTGGGTTTGTAGTACGCACTTGTAACAAACCATCCGTAGGGTTGGGATAGATGTTTATTATGCTTTGATTGAGTTGATCTAAACCGGTATTCGTTCCAGAAAAAGCAACACAGGGGGTTCTCATTTTACATCCATCCTTCGCAATTTCTACGGCATATGAGCCACTTTTTCCTGGACTATATAAAAAAGATGTTTCGCCAGGGATGGGTAAGTCTGTGGAGCAATCGTACCATTGATATTGGTCGTAGCCCAGTTTTGCATTTAGGCTGGATTGGGTTTTGTTAATCGTAGCATCAAAATTTGAAGCACAATTCCTTACAATAAACAGTTCTCTTCCCACTGAAAGGGTACTGGCAGAAAATAATAGTTGGTTTTTAAAAACAATGGGTGTAGAGGGAAGATCCAGCCTATAATTTTCTTTTGATATATCTAGATACGCTGATCCCTCAGCGGTTCCATCCGTTACAAAAATACCTCTATCCGATGAGGAGCCTTTATGCCTAAAATAGAATCCAACTGAATTTCCAAATAGGAAACTTAGCCTTTCATCTGCAAAGTGATTAGAAAGATCTCCCAGAATCTGCAAATCATCTGGGCTTCCATCCGTTGCCATAACGGTATGTTGGAAAGTATCTGTATTTACAACAAAAAACAACTTGCCATTGTGACTTACGAGATGCTTGAGGTAAGACCCTTCACTTCCACTAACAAAATCCTTAAATAGTGCGGCATTTTCTTCACTGGGATTTAAGTACCAAAGCTCTGCACCGTGTTTGTTGGTACTTGCTTCAAAATATAACTTTCCCTTAAAAACAGTGAGCTTACTAGAGTTGGCTCTAAAGCTTCCGTTAACCATAATGCGCTTTACTTCTCCGTTGGTTAGATTAATCCGCAATAAAAACTCTCCTTCTACTGCAAATAAGTAATCTCCAAGTCCGATTATTTCGCTTGGCCATATTTCACCAAATTTCACGTCATACTCCACAATAAAAGTATTCTCAGGGGTTCCCAAGGTTTTTATTAACAAGAACCGGCCATTATGTTTGGTAAAGAAATACCACCATCCCTTGTGTTCTATCAAGTCGGAATAAAGGGGTGTTTTTATCTCGGGATTGCCATTTACATGCAATTCTTCCATTTCGCTTGGGTCATCAGAAAAGTAGACTAACACATCATTGCCTTTATTAAAATCATAGACTTCAGTTAACGTAGCTTTTGGTAGTTTCACAAAATCAGCTTTTCCAACTGAGCTGAGCGCCTCATCAAATTCATAAATGAACTTGGT
>JBMYJC010000462.1:0-1512 GCA_049594055.1 Luteibaculum sp.
GCTCTCGGCCCTACGTCAAGGGAAAATCAGCAAGTGGTTTTCGGGTTATGGCCAGGAAGTAATTTCCGTTTGTGCCGCAATGGCCATGCAAGATGATGAATACATCTGCACCATGCACCGCAATTTGGGTGTTTTCACAACCCGAGACATTTCCTTATTGCGCCTATTTGCCCAATTTATGGGCAAACCCGAAGGATTTACCAAGGGCCGCGATCGCTCTTTTCATTTCGGTTCGCAGGCGCACAAAATAGTTGGGATGATATCTCACCTTGGCCCCCAATTGGCAGTGGCCAACGGAATAGCCCTTAGACACCAACTAGATGGGGAGCAGAAAGCAGTATTGGTTTTTACTGGAGACGGAGCTACCTCCGAGGGAGACTTTCATGAAGCGCTTAATGTGGCCGCTGTTTGGAATTTGCCGGTAATATTTATTGTAGAGAATAATTACTGGGGATTATCTACTCCGTACTACGAGCAGTACGCCTGCAAGCAATTTATCGACAAGGCCATTGGCTATGGGATGGAGGCCGTGCAATTGGATGGAAATAATCCAACCGAAATGCTACGCAAACTCTCTGATGTTTCCCAATATGTGCGATCCACTCAAAAACCCATGTTGGTAGAATGTATTTCTTTTCGCATGCGGGGGCACGAGGAAGCCTCGGGAACGGCATATTATCCGGAGGGAATTACAGAGGCTTGGCAAAACCGAGACGGCATAGAAGCCCTTAAAAAACTACTGATAACAGAAGCCATTGCCGGTGAGCAGGAATTAGAGCTCATGGAAAAAAATTACGGCAATAAGATTAAAGAAACCCTTGACGAAGCTTTGGCTTTACCGGACATAGAAGCGGACATATACACCGAATTAAAAGACGTGTACGCCCCCTTTCAATCGGAGGGAAAAAGGAGTCCGGGACCTGGTAGAGAAATACGATTTATTGATGCCATTAATGAGGCACTAAAGATGGCAATGGTAAAGTATCCTAAGTTGATATACATGGGCCAGGACATTGCCGATTATGGCGGTGTTTTTAAGGCAACCGAGGGCTTAGCTCAAGAATTTGGAAAGGACAGAGTGCGGAATACGCCCCTTTGCGAAAGTGCCATTTTAGGGGCTGCTTTGGGCCACAGTGTAGCGGGAGGAAAGGCTATGGTTGAGATGCAATTCTCGGATTTCGTGAGTAGCGGCTTTAACCAAATTGTAAATAATCTAGCTAAGGTGCATTACCGCTGGGGCCAAAATGCCGATGTGGTAATCCGCATGCCAACAGGTGCCGGTGTGGGCGCAGGCCCATTCCACAGTCAGAGTACGGAGGCTTGGTTTACCAAAGTCCCCGGGTTAAAAGTTTTTTATCCAAGCAATGCTTTAGACGCCAAAGGGCTGCTGCTAGAGGCTTTTGAAGATCCCAACCCCGTTTTAGATCGGATCGCTTCGGTGGGCAAAACAGAATTTGTGCCCCTCATGCAAGAGCTCTATTCCAAACCCGTCTTGCCAGAACTTATTACGAA
>JBMYJC010000463.1:0-1508 GCA_049594055.1 Luteibaculum sp.
TCGGCACCTTCTTTAGCATTTCGCTCGTGCAATTTATTCAAGTTGCTTATTTGCAGTTCTTTTTCCTCGGTTGTTGCTCTAATTACTTCTTTTGGAAGCACAGTTGGTGATCCTTTAGAACTCAAGAATGTATTCACACCAATAATCGGGAATTCGCCCGTGTGCTTTAAGGTCTCGTAATACAAGGATTCCTCCTGGATTTTATTGCGCTGGTACATGGTCTCCATGGCTCCTAGTACTCCACCGCGTTCTGTAATTCGGTCAAATTCAGCCATTACCGCCTCTTCCACCAAATCAGTCAACTCTTCAATTATAAAAGCTCCCTGGATAGGATTCTGGTTTTTAGCTAAGCCCAACTCCTTATTAATGATTAGCTGAATAGCCATAGCTCTGCGCACCGATTCTTCCGTTGGCGTGGTTATAGCCTCATCATATGCATTGGTATGCAAAGAGTTACAGTTGTCGTAAATCGCATACAGCGCCTGCAGCGTAGTTCGGATATCGTTAAAATCGATTTCCTGCGCATGCAGCGAACGCCCCGAAGTTTGAATATGATATTTCAACATTTGGGCACGAGCATTAGCACCGTACTTATGCTTTAATGCTTTGGACCAAATTTTACGCGCTACGCGTCCAATTACCGCATACTCTGGATCGATACCATTAGAAAAGAAGAAAGATAGGTTTGGACCAAACTTGTTGATATCCATCCCTCTACTCAGGTAGTACTCAATAAAGGTAAATCCATTGGCCAAAGTAAAGGCCAATTGGGAAATTGGGTTGGCGCCCGCCTCTGCAATGTGGTAGCCAGAAATGGATACCGAATAAAAGTTGCGGACATTTTTCTCAATAAAATACTCCTGCACATCCCCCATCAAACGCAAGGCAAATTCGGTAGAGAAAATGCAGGTGTTCTGTGCCTGGTCTTCTTTTAGAATATCTGCCTGCACCGTCCCGCGAACCTGGGCCAGGGTATCGGCTTTTATTCTGTTGTAAACATCGGCTGGAAGGACTTTGTCTCCTGTAGTTCCCAAAAGCATCAGCCCTAAACCATCATTTCCTTCGGGTAAGTCTCCGTTGTATTGCGGCTGTTGCTGCCCTTTTTCTTTAAATATCTTTTCCAGTTTGGCTTTTACCTCTTTTTCCAGGCCGTTTGCCTTGATGTATTTCTCGCACTGTTGATCGATGGCCGCATTCATAAAAAAGCCTAGTAACATAGGTGCAGGACCGTTAATGGTCATGGATACCGAAGTAGTAGGCGCGCATAAATCAAAGCCCGAATAGAGCTTTTTAGCGTCATCCAAACAGCAAATGCTAACACCAGAGTTCCCAACCTTTCCGTAGATATCTGGTCTGTGGTCGGGATCGTTTCCATACAATGTAACCGAGTCAAAAGCCGTAGAAAGTCTAGCGGCCGGCATGCCAATACTCACGTAATGGAACCTGCGATTGGTACGTTCTGGTCCACCTTCTCCGGCAAACATCCGGGTTGGATCTTCATTTTCTCT
>JBMYJC010000464.1:0-1500 GCA_049594055.1 Luteibaculum sp.
GAGATCTAAAAGACAAGTGGTGAAATGCGAGAAGAAGCTAGACCAATTTACAGACGAGGTATTAGAGCTGAGCGATAAGGTATACGACAGATTTCCGGGAATAGAGTTGTGCGAAGTGGAAGAAGTGCCAGAGAATATTGAAGTAATGGGTGACTTGCACAATTATTTGATGGAGCTTGATAGTTACTACCGCTTTTTACAAATACACTGGGAAGAGTCTATGGATCCGCCTTGTGGAGAGCGCATAGAGGCCTCAAACCAAAAGATTTCGGATCTTATGGATCGCAGAAGAAACATCATTCTAAGTGCACAGGTGGCCTCCTTTGGAATGGTTGAGCAAATTGATGAGCAGCTGCTCTTGTATTTTCAGCGTTTAAAGCGCTTGTACAAAGACAGTTTACCCGAGGAACTTAATGGAGGTGAGTTATTCCGTCATGTTACCTTCATGAACGATATGTTGTCTGTGGTAGAACAGGAGGTGGAACAGCGTGTAGATGGTGACCGTCAGTCAACAAAAGCGGAGCAGATCATGCGCTATTACTCCGCCTTGGTATTGAATTCCAATGAATCATATATAATGACGGCAAACCGCGCCAGACGTAGTCATCAGGCTACCTTAATCGCTTTAAATGAAAAGGATAGTCCACTAGATCTTTGGCTGGCGCAACAATCCAAGCAAAAACAAGCGCTTAAAAGAATAGAGGAGCGTCTTAATTTGGTGGAAAGCAAGCAAGGAATTTCTGCGGTTCTGTACACTCAATATCTTCCATAGGACTTTTCTAGCAATCATATATTTAGAGCTTTAGGAATTTTAAAGCGAAAGATGCTGGCTTATTTTCGCCAAAATTTTTGCTTTGAAACATTTTTTACTGCTTTGCCCCCTCCTATTCGTAACATTTTCAATCTCAAGTAAAGAACCCGAGAAACTGCCCAAAAAGGTAACCGAGTCCGTGAGCGAACTTACTGCTCATTTAACGGAAGGCCTTGGCAGTGAGCGTGAAAAAGTACGAGCCTTATACCATTGGATTACCAACAACATTGCTTACGACTACGATAAATTACAAAAGGGAAAAGTAACCTTCTTTAAGGGTCCTGAGCAAGTTTTAAAAGACGAGAAAGCAATTTGCACGGGTTATGTTTACCTCCTTGGTGCTATGTTAGATGAAATTGGAATTGAATGGGAAGACATTCAAGGTTATTCCAACTCTCCTGCCCCCTATTTTATTCCCACCATTGTTTTAGACGACCATGCTTGGATTGCCATTAAAATTGATGGTGAGTGGCAATTAGCAGATCCTACCTGGGATGCCGGATATGTAGGTGCTCTTTACAAGGAAGAGAAAATTGATAGCTACGAGAAACAACTTGAAAAAATTAAAAAGTTAAAGCGAAAAAACAGTAAGCTAAGACAGAAGGGCAAGCCAGAGCGCATAATCCCAGAAATAGATACCATTCCAGAGAAAAATTACAATGGAAAAGTGGGCTTTGTTAAAGACCCAG
>JBMYJC010000465.1:0-1495 GCA_049594055.1 Luteibaculum sp.
TTTCCTACCACATTTACAACCATCTGATTAATCCGGTAGGGATCTCCACTGTATGCCTCAGCAATTGAATCTCCTATTTCAAGCTCCAGGCTAAGTCCTTTTTGGCTGGCTTTAAGCTTAAACAGTTTTACAATTTGGTCCAGGGTTTCTTTCAGAGAAAAGTCTGTTTCCTCCATTCTCACTTTTCCAGCTTCCAGCTTAGAGAAATCCAAGATGTCATCTATTAAAACCAGTAAATTTTCGGCTGATCCGTAGATGTTGGTCGCATAATCTTTCAGCTCCTCAGATAAATCAGCCTCCATTAGGAACCGGCTAAAACCCAGAATTGCATTCATGGGGGTTCTGATTTCATGCGACACATTAGCGACAAATTTTTGCTTTAGCTGCGCGCTTCCCTCCGCTCTTTCCTTGGCTTCCTTAAGTTCCTTTTGAATTTGGTAATCCTTTGTTTCATCCTGTATTACCCCAATTATCCCCGGATTTCCGTTTGCAGTAATTCGGGTTCTGGCCGAGCAGCTCAGCACTACATGTCTGCCATCATCAATTCGTTTAACATGTAATAATTTGTGGAATGGTTTTCCCTGTTGAACCAGATCCACGAATGCCTGATTAATTTCCTGTCTCTCCTTTACATCCACTAAGCGCAATAGATCGGAGTCAACCTTTATATCTTGCTTTAATATGCCAAGAAGGTCGTACACCGCATCGGAACAATACACCTCTCTAAGCCGGATATCGTACTCAAAGCTTCCTATACGGGCAAATTCCTGTGCATCATTAAGCATCTCCTCTGAGCGCTTTAAAATTTCCTTTTGGTGGAATTCATCCGTAATGTCTCTAATTACATGGGCAGCTCCTAGCAAACGTTTATTCTGATCTCGGATGGAATTGAAGGTTACACTGAGGTATTTTTCTCCGTTTCCATCATCCTCGTGTTTAAATTCAAACGTAAACTCCTGTCCTTTTAAAGCTCTTTCCCAATAGGGCTCCAATATTTTATCACCTCCGTTATTTTTAGAGTAGATCACTTTAATGTTGTCACCAGGTTGGATATTGGTGTTATTCTCAGAATCAAAAAAGCGCTTGAAGGCCCTGTTAAAGGCAATGAAATTGTAATTAACATCTACCGCAGAAATTAAATCCTGGCTACTATCAATAATTCCCTGCAGTCGTTGGTAGGATAAGTTTAATTCCCTTGCGGCATTTCGTAATTTCCTTTCGTTCTCAACTCGTTGTGATACATCCCTGATGGAAGACAGGACCAACAATCCTTTCTCCGTTTCAACCGGACTTAGACTAATTTCTACGGGAAAAATTTCTCCTCCTCTGCGCTTAGCATAGAGTTCTATCCCCTCCTTGCCCATTGGCCGCGCTTCAGGATTTTTAAAATAATGGACTCTATGCTTTTGATGCTGATCCTTATAGGTGTCTGGCACCAATAAATCAATGCTTTTTCCCAGAAGCTCTTCTCTTGGGTAGCCAAAAGTTTCTTCCG
>JBMYJC010000466.1:0-1481 GCA_049594055.1 Luteibaculum sp.
GGAAGCACTTTTTTAGTTTTCTAAGTGGTTATCTGGGAGCAGGCTTAGTGGTTATTCTAGGTAAGCTTTGGTTGTTTGCAGAGGTTAAAAGGCCAAAAACCGTAATGGATCATTACGAATTCTACCATTGGGTGGAAGGCGTTAGTCTAAGAAGTAATCACAGTTTTCCTAGTGGCCATACACAAGCAGCATTTAGTGTTTTCTGTTTTTTCTCGCTCTGCACGCAGAATAAGGTCCTGCAAAGCCTCTGCCTTGTTGCCGCTATTTTGGTTGGATATTCGCGCATTTACATTTCGCAGCACTTTTTACCAGATGTGGTTGTAGGCTCTTTTTTAGGAGTGAGTGCAATGCTGATATCGCATCACTTATGGTTTAGATCTGAAGGCAAACCTTGGTTTCACAGGTCGCCCTTTAGGAAAAAAGCCTAGGGCTGATCTTGAAAATTGCACATACAGGGTTCTGAGAACAAAAACTTAACAGCCCTGAAACTATTGGAAAGATTCCTTTGGTTGGCCTCGTTCATTTTGATGCCGGTCATGTCTATGGTTCTTAATTCCACCATCTCATTCACGCAAAAAGGTAAAAGGTAGATATCGTTAACCCAAAGAATTAGCTCACGCAACTTGGAGAGCGAGCATAAGGACGGAGAAAGCTCCTGAATGTAATTGTCGCCCAGGTCGAGTTTTTCCAGGTTTTCTATGCTGTAAACCCAATCGGGCACCTTTTCCAATTGAGTTTTTCTAAAAGTTAAATCCTCTATGGGTAGATCGGCTATTTCAGAATAATCCTCAGGATTCTCCAGTTTACCGTAAATAAACAGGTTATCCAGCTTTTTAACACTTGCTGGACGCAGATCCATTAAAAAATCTGCCAAACGTTTTCCCGAGACTTTAACCGACCTCTCTTCTATGCAATCTCCCTCTCTTTTATACTTGCAGTATTCCTGAGCTGGCAAGAGGAAAAGAAGCACATTACACAGAAGAGAAAAAGCGAAGACAATAGTTCTTATCATGTTCTAATTGCTTTTTTAATCCTTCAACGGATTCAAATTTTTTTTCTTCCCGAATGAACTCCAAAAACTCCACCCGAATTTCCTGATCGTAAATGTCCTGGGAAAAATCCAGGATATGTACTTCCAGAGATTGTTTCTCCCCAGTACTTACCGTTGGTCGTACACCGATATTCATCATCGCGGGATGTTTCTCACCATCTATACTTACGTTAACGGCATAAACACCATTTTTAGGTATAAGCTTGTAAGGTTCTTCTACCAATAAATTGGCGGTTGGGTATCCCAAGGTATTACCTATTCCCTCCCCTTTAATAACCCTGGCATTTAAAAAGTATGGATAACTTAAAAACTGCTGCGCGGTTTTTATATCGCCTTGCAACAAGGCCCTTCTAATTTTTGTAGAGCTCACGTTGATGTCGTCTACCTCCTGGGCCGGAATCTCTTCTACCTGAAATCCAAATTCCAGACT
>JBMYJC010000467.1:0-1481 GCA_049594055.1 Luteibaculum sp.
TTCCCGAGCCTGAGGATATTTCCCAATTTCCTGTTCCTTCAAAGCCCTGGAATGCAAAAGCCGTATAAGCGGTGATCTCAATATCATCAATCGCAAATTCATCCCTGAAACCCGTTCCCGATTCATCCTGGGTAAGCCAGCTGATGTAAAAGTTGCCACCGCTGGGAAAGTTTAGGCCTATCAGTTCAACGGTGCGGGTAGTGCTGGTCCATATGCCAGTAGCAATAGCCGTAGAAGTAACCTTTGAGGCGCTATTGAGATAGTAGGTGGAGTTATCTCGGCTATGTTGGAAAGTCACCGAATTGGAGCGTGCTTCATTATTTAATACGTAAACCTTGTAGCTGATCACCAATTTACCGATCAAACTTCCTGTGGAGTTTTCTAGCTTTAAACGAATACTTCCCGGAACCATATCAGAAGCAGTAGGCTGAAAACCCAAAGCGCGATTAACCCCTGCACCTGGGTCTACATCAAACCCATACATTCCTCCCGTTGTCACTCCTCCATCAGAAGTTCCTCTGGCATAATCCCCAGTGGTTCCTGCGGCATCAAAAGCAAGGGTTCCATCGCTAAGTCCGGTTATGGACCAGGCATTGGCATCTAATTGGCCAGCGGAAGGAGAGGACTGAAATCCAGCTCCCGTGAATGCAGCATTATTTACTCCAGAAACGGTGCTGGAAAAATCAATGCTGTAGGTAGTGGCGTTTTCTGTAATTGAGAGTTGGGCAAAACCACTGGCGCAACACATGGCCAGTGAAAGGCTGAGAAGGGTTTTCATGACGGCTACGGATGGGGTTACCTCCTCAAATTAGCCAAATTATTGTTAAGTTAAAAGAGCCGTTTTATGAACGAATTATTAGCAATTGACCCTATTAATAAACCAGAATAAGATAGGTGGGAAGGTGGTCGCTGTATCCGCCTAGATATAGATTCCCACCAAAAGTACGATTGGGGTAACCCATGTAATCTCCCTCTTTTTGAAAAAGTTCTTCGCGGGTATAAACTCCATAATCCAGCAGTTTTAAAGGAGCTTTTTCAGATAGAAAAGTGGAGGAGTAGAGGTGCATATCAAATAAGTTCCAATCACCGCGATAAGCCAAACTTCCCTGGCCTTTTTTTAAATACTCCTTCCAGGGGTTCTCTAATTGGGTAGATTTTTTGGCTGGATGTAAGGGGTTGGTGCCCATTAAATTGCGAATGCTAAGATCCTTGGGGTCATCGTTAAAATCGCCCATAGCGATAATTTGGGCATTCGGATTACTGGTTAAAATAGAATCTATGTTGGCCCGTAGAACCTTTGAGGCTGCTAAACGCTTGGGTTCGCTATCCTCTGCTCCGCCTCGCCTGGATGGCCAGTGGTTTACAAAAAGGTGGATTGGCTTACCGTGTAATTTGCCTTGTACCCAGAGAATATCACGGGTTTTAAAGTTGCTGTCATTTTCTAGGCCCACTTTTAAGTAGGCGTAGAAATTCACTTTAAA
>JBMYJC010000468.1:0-1456 GCA_049594055.1 Luteibaculum sp.
CCAAAAAAAAGGCACATCAAAAAGTAGATGAGAAAAAAGTAAGCCTGGAGGTAAAAACAGAGCGATTAGGAACTAAAACGGTAGAGCTGCATAAGGTTTCAAAAAGTTTGGGCGACCGCCAGCTGATTAACAAATTCTCCTATCAATTCAAAAAAGGAGAAAAAGTGGGTATTGTAGGTAAAAACGGTATGGGGAAAAGTACTTTCCTCAATTTAATAGCTGGCAGCCTTGAACCCGATGCAGGCAAGGTGGTTGTGGGTGATACCGTAAAATTTGGCTACTACACCCAAAAAGGCTTGCAATTACCCGATTCGCTTAAAGTTATTGATGCGGTAAAAGAAATTGCCGAAATCATTCCTTTGGAAGGCGGGAAAAAAATTACTGCCAGCCAACTTTTAGAGCGCTTTCTGTTTACCCCAAAAAAGCAATATCAACTCATAGGTACATTGTCGGGGGGAGAAAAAAAACGCTTACACCTCCTGCGTATTCTAATGGCTAATCCCAACTTTTTAATTCTGGATGAGCCAACCAACGATTTAGACATAGACACGCTTCAGGTACTGGAGGAATTTCTCTTTGATTTTAAAGGCTGTGTTTTGGTGGTTACTCACGACCGCTTTTTCCTGGATAAAATTGTAGACCATCTTTTCGTTTTTATGGCTCCTGGTGAGGTAAAGGATTTCCCGGGGAACTACACCCAATTTAGGGAGTGGGAAAAACAGCAGGAAAAGAGCAAAGCGGATGAAAAAAAACCAAGTCCCGCAGAACCAGTGCAAAAGGCTGAGCCAAAAGAAAAACCTAAAAAGCTCAGTTTTAATGAGCAGCGAGAATATCAGCAATTGGAAAAGGATATTGAAGAGCTTGAAAACGAAAAATTGGAATTAACCCAGCTCTTGCAATCGGGAGTGGAAGACCATGAAAAACTTACTCAGGCAGGAACCCGATTAAGCGAAATAACCGATGCCATTGATGAAAAAACCATGCGTTGGCTGGAGCTGAGTGAAAGAGCCTAAATCTGCACCATTAGTCCTTTAACTGGATAGTTATTTGATTGAGAAGAGGTGTAGTTATCCCACGACACTTCTGCAGGCCCTATCCTTATTCTACATTGCTCCTTTCCCTAATTATTACTCGTATTTTTTATTGAGCTGCAATCCTAATTCCCTTTCACCTGCTTCCAATCCACGGAAACCCCTTAATTTGCCCAAAAAAGCCATGAGAATTCCAGCCCTGATTTTTATCCTTTTCGCGCTGTTATTGTCCTCCTGTTCATGGATTGACTGCACAGATGGAAAAGGCGAAATAAAAAGCAAAGAATTTTCTGGTATAGACCAACCAGAAGTTAAAGTAAACATCGATGCTGATGTGCATTTCGTAGCTTCCTCCCAAGCCAAGGTAGAAGTAAAAACTTATGAAAACATCCTGGAGTTAATTGAGATTGAAGAAGATGGTGGTG
>JBMYJC010000469.1:0-1444 GCA_049594055.1 Luteibaculum sp.
TAAGGCTGCAAAAGTGCTTTGGATTGTAGGTCAATTAGAACCCAAACAAGCGGATGGAATTAAAAATGCTTTAAGCCAAATAAAGCAACTACCTCAACACGCTATATTAACAGAGACTACCAGTAACCTCAGCGAAAATGCCTGCCACTCCAGTACCATAGACCGGGTAATTGTGCCTCTTGAGGATAGATTTGATGACTTTCAACCGGAAGTTCTAATCCACCTGGGAGGCCAAATTGTATCCAAAAAAATAAAAGCCTTGCTGCGGAAAAATAAAAACAAGTTCTCGGCAAGAATTCACAACACCGCATACGAGGAGGACACTTTTTTAGGCCTTAACCTGGCCATCCCTTGCGAGCCTGTCCAGGTGCTCCATCATTTTGGAGAAAACTGTGAAGCCCAGAAAGATTCGAACTACAATGCGCTCTGGAAGAAGCATATTCAACACATAGATTCTCGACATCTTGAGTTCCAAAAGAAAAGTCCCTATTCGGATTTTTACCTTTTTCAAGAACTGGCCAGTCGTATTCCCAATGCTTACAACATTTTTTGGGGCAACAGCTCTCCCATTCGCTATGCCCAATTGTTTACCTATCAGCAGAAGAATTTATTGCACTTTGCCAACCGCGGAACGAGCGGAATAGAAGGAAATAGCTCCACTGCAAGCGGCTATGCTTTAAAAAGCGAAAAATCTTGTTTACTAGTTACGGGAGACATAAGTTTTTATTACGACATCAATGGCCTGGAGGCCGCACCGGAAAATTTAAAAGTGCTACTCATCAATAACTCTGGGGGTAATATTTTCAGGATTATTGATGGCCCCGATAAAATTGCCCATTTCGATACTTATTTAGAAACTACACACAACAAAACCGCTGTTCATTTAGCCGCACATTTTGGCTTCCAGTATATGAGTAGTTCTAATGAAAAAGAGCTGCCCATGCTGCTGGATAAGTTTTTCGAAACTCAGGGAAAAACGATCGCAGAAATTCACACCCCGCGATTTGAAAACCCCGAGGTCTTAAAACAGTATTTTCAATTTTTAAAAGAAAACTGATTTGCTTCTCAACTGGATAAAAGCACTGCGTCTAAGAACCATCCCCCTGGCCATTTCGGGAATTGTTTTAGCGGCTGGTTTGGCCAATTTTAGTTATCCCAAGGTTTGGGGCTTAATGATGGCTGTCGCGGTACTACTTCAAATAAGCTCTAACCTCGCAAACGATCTTGGAGACTTTTTAAAAGGTTCAGATACCAACAGAAAAGGAGAAGAGCGTATGGTGAGCTCTGGAAAAATTTCCCCAAAAGCCATTAAGCTTGGAATCATTTTTTGCTCCCTTTTGGCATTGGTTCTGGGTCTGTTATGCATATACCTTGCTCCCGTTTCATTGCAAATCAAGTTAATGCTGCTCGCAGCTGGTCTCCTTGGAATATGGGCCGCCCTTGC
>JBMYJC010000470.1:0-1443 GCA_049594055.1 Luteibaculum sp.
GAAGCAGATCAAGGCTTCGTCAAAAATCTTTTCAAAACAAAGCAAAGATAAAAAATTCTAGGTACCCATCCAAACCTTTTAAGAAGGATAAGAAAACCGATTTCCTGGAAAACATCGTAAATCCCAACGGTGCGTCCTTAACCGATCACACCCCGGTAGATCATATAGGCTTAGAGAAAATTTTGAAAACGCTAAGCCCTGAATTAATGAAGCTAATTGACCTAATGTATTTTCAGGGTTATACGCAATCAGAGATTTCAGAGGAACTGGAAATGCCATTGGGAACGGTAAAAACGCGCCTTCGGAAAGCGATTTCTGAATTGAGAAAACAAATTGTTCAGGAGATTTGAAAAAGAAAGATTTCATAGCATCGGGGTTGTTGGAGTTGTATGCTTTGGGACTGTGCTCACCGGAAGAGGAGAAGCAAGTAGAAGAAATGCTTACCAAAGAGGATGTGCACGAAGAGTATGATTCCATTCAGGAGGCTTTAATAAAGGTTGCTGAGTCTGCGGCAACAAAAGCACCCTCGGGTCTAAAAGCAAAAATCCTTGCTGAAATTAAAGCAGAGGAACCGCTTGATATCAACAGAGAAGAGCCCCGCGTGGTGGAGATGCCTGGCCGGCAAAAGAATCCACTTAGGATTTGGTTACGCGCAGCAGTTGCAGCCTTGGTGGTAAGTGTGAGCTTTAACCTGCTTTTTATGGGCAATATTCAAAAGGCTCAGCAGGAGATTGCCCAACTTAGAAATGTAAACCAAGTGTTAGCCCAGGAATACGATATTCTGGAAACTAATCTGGACAGCGCAAAAAGGCTCAATCAACATTTTGCAGAGGGTTCTATTGAAGCCGTTGAGTTAAAGTCCACCAATAAAATCCAGCAATCAGCAGTAGTATATTGGGATAAAAATTCGGGTCAGGCCATGATAAGCGCGGCTCGTTTACCCGAGATTCCAAAGGATAAATCATACCAATTGTGGTGCCTAATTGACGGGGTCCCCATGGATATGGGAGTAATTCCTACAGAACACGTTGGAAAAAAGGAATTGGCTTTATTGAAGTCCACCGATCAAAAACCACAGGCCTTTGCTATTACCATTGAGCCTTATGGAGGCCAAGAACAGCCTACACTAGAGAATTTGATGGTGCTAGGAAATGTGAGATCCTAAAAACATAAGTTCACGCGAAACGTTTGCTAAAACATGCTGGGTATACGTTTCAGTAATTTCACTCCACAAGAAGACAATCGCTCGCTTTTTGAAAAGCTCAGGGATATTTTCCTGGAAATTCTATTGCATACCTCAGGGGATGTAGATGAAGCTTTCGAGTGGATGGAAATGTTGGATCAGGAACACGGTCTATTTACAGAGGACTATACCCTTGAAGACTTCAAACGCGACTTATTAGAGAGCCGCTATATTGTACCAAAACAAGATGGATTTGGTAT
>JBMYJC010000471.1:0-1439 GCA_049594055.1 Luteibaculum sp.
AGTCGGCCGATTTAATTGTTTTACCCTACAAAAAGATTTTTCAGAGCGGGGTTTTGATTATGGCCATGAGTTATGCAAAAGCAGTTTTGGCCTCAAACTTACCAGCAAACCAGGAAATCATAGAAGATGGGGTAAACGGATTTTTATTTGAATCGGAAAACGCGGAGAGCCTGGCTGCTAAGTTGGAAGAGATTGCAGCTAATCAGGAAACTCTGCCAGAAGTAGCCAAAGCAGCTAGAATCCACATGGAAAAGCATTATTCCTGGGAAGAACAGGCAGATATTATTATCCACCAGTGGTTAAATCAGGAGAACTTAGCACCTTTAGCCGCAGAAAAATTTAGTGAATGAAAATCGGCATTCTAGGTACACGCGGTATTCCAAATGAGTATGGTGGCTTTGAGCAATTTGCCGAGTACTTATCAGTTGATTTGGTGCAAAGAGGCCATGAGGTTTGGGTTTATAACAGCTCTTTACATCAGTACAAGGAAAAGACATTTAAGGGTGTTAATCTCATTTCATGTTACGATGCCGAGGCAAAACTGGGAACAGCCGGCCAGTTCATCTACGATCTGAATTGCATTATAGACAGCAGAAAAAGGTCCTTTGACGTTTTACTCCAATTGGGTTATACCAGCTCTGCTATTTGGCATCCCTTCCTGCCAAAATCCAAAAGCATTATTGTAACCAACATGGATGGCCTGGAATGGAAAAGAAGCAAGTACAGCCCAAAGGTTCAGCGCTTTTTAAAGTGGTCTGAGAAAGCCGCGGTAAAATCTTCGCACCATCTGGTAGCCGATTCATTGGGGATAAAAAAGTACCTGGAGGATCAGTTTGGAGTTGCATCTACATTCATTGCCTATGGAGCTACTCCGGTGGAGGAAGTTGATCCTTTTCTGCTGGACGAGTTTGAGCTAGCACCCCGTACCTACGATATGATTCTTGCCAGGATGGAGCCCGAAAACAATATAGAGAACCTTTTAAAAGCTTGGGTGGAAGCTAATATTGACGGAGAACTCATCATTATCGGCCGCTACAACAATTCCTTTGGATCAAAATTGTATCAGGAGTATAAGTCGCATGCAAAAATCAGATGGCTGGGGCCTGTTTACGATATCAACAAATTGGATGCACTGCGCTGGAATAGCCGGTTTTATTTCCACGGGCACAGTGTTGGAGGTACTAACCCCAGCTTATTGGAGGCAATGGCCTCCAAAGCCTTTATCATTGCTAACGATAATCCGTTTAATAAGGCTGTTTTAGAGGATAAAGCTTATTATTTTTCGGGGTCAAAAGATCTGGCCAAACTTTTACAGCAACTCTATGAAAATCAAGATTTTGGTGAGCAATTTCGGGAGGATAATTGGAGAAAAATTAAAGATTATGAAAATGACTTGGGATGGATACATATTTCTCAATTATCTAGAACGAGATCAACAG
>JBMYJC010000472.1:0-1410 GCA_049594055.1 Luteibaculum sp.
TTTGAAAAGTTTCGGTTTGCAGAGTCGCCCACTTATTTCCTTGAGTCCTTATCTTCTTCTTTTTCCCGTTAGCAGTTTGGTAGGTAAAGCGTTGATCTTCCGGCAAAGGTTGACGGTCATCTACATACAGAGAAATTAAAACATAATCCTCGTTTAATCGATTGTACACTTCATTTTCCACCCAAACATTTTCTTCCATTTTACGGCAGTTAACACAAGCCCAACCAGTAAAATCTAAGAGTACAGGCTTATTGTTCGCTCTCGCATAGGCCATTCCTTCCTCGTAGTCCTTAAAACACTGTATGCCTAAAGGACAATTGTTTTCTTTCTCGTAGTAACTATAAAACAAGGGAGGAGGAAAACCACTTATGAGGGATACATTGGCATACTTGGTGTTGGTTAAACCTGGCACGATATAGGCTACAAAAGCAAGGGTTACAAGAGCCAGCCCTTTTCTTACCCAACCAATTTTCTGGTTTTTGGAGTCGTGAGGAAAACGGATAAATCCAACCAAATAGAGGAACAAACCAATACCTATTACCACCCAAAGCGCAAAAAACAATTCGCGTTTTAAGATGCCCCAATGTCCTACCAGGTCTGCGTTAGAAAGGAATTTGACCGCTAAGGCAAGCTCAATAAATCCTAGAACTACCTTCACATTATTCAACCAACCGCCAGATTTTGGCAGATTGCTTAACCAGCCTGGGAAAGCCGCAAAAAGAGCAAAGGGCAAGGCTAGAGCCAATCCAAATCCTCCCATTCCCAAGGTTAATTGCATGGCACCACCACTAGCCGAAAGGGAGCCCGCCAACAATGATCCTAAAATTGGCCCAGTACAAGAAAAGCTAACCAATGCCAGCGTTAGGGCCATAAAAAAGGTTCCTAAAATTCCGCCAACATCCGACTTGCGATCTACCTGGTTTGTAAACTTGGAGGGAAGTGTAATCTCGAAATAGCCAAAGAAAGAAATGGCAAACACCACAAAAATCACAAAGAAGGCCGCATTCAAATAAATGTTTGTGGATATGGTGTTTAAGATCTCCGGATCCACAGAGTCTAAAAAGTGAAAAGGCGTAGAGAGTAATAAGTAGATAAGGAAAATGAAAAAGCCATAAAGCATAGATTTTCTAATACCACTTCCACCGGCCGATCCTCCTTTGGTAAAAAAGGAAACGGTTAAAGGAATCATTGGAAAAACGCAGGGTGTAAGCAATGCAATTAAACCTCCTACAAATCCCAGAAAGAAAATGGCAATGTTGCCTTTTTTCTCCTTTACAATTGCTCCCTCAATCTCACAATCGTTCACGGGGTTTTCCAAGTCAATCCCAGCTAACTTTAGATTTAAATTTTTGCTGGGTTGTATGGTATCTACAGTTGGGGCAAGAGCTTCACTTCCATCCAGGCGAATAA
>JBMYJC010000473.1:0-1405 GCA_049594055.1 Luteibaculum sp.
CTTTTGTTCCACCCAAAAATTTCCCTACCACACAGTTCGATATGCAGGTGGCCGAAGATGTGGGTTTGCACAAGTTCGATATCCTTAGTCAGCGTGGATTGGGAAAAATTTACGATACCGCACAATTGGTAAAACAAAGGCATGGCGTAGAAATAGATGTACACAATACACTCATGTTTCGGCAGGATAATAAGGTAAAAGACATGCTGCGAAGCGGAGAAACCATTGGGTGCTTTTATGTAGAATCTCCCGCAATGCGCATGCTGCTCACCAAACTAAAAGCCGATGATTACCTGCGGCTGGTGGCGGCCAGTTCCATTATAAGGCCAGGTGT
This sequence comes from Luteibaculum sp., assembly GCA_049594055.1. Lineage (GTDB taxonomy): Bacteria > Bacteroidota > Bacteroidia > Flavobacteriales_D > Luteibaculaceae > Luteibaculum. Next base: position 335 of record JBMYJC010000473.1, read on the forward strand.
AGCCAAAAGCGGCATGATGCGCGAGTATATCTTGCGATTTAGGGATGAACAGCGCAGAGAAAACGCCAAAAAGGAACTTCCAGAACTCTATAAAATTTTAGAAGAAACCTATGGGGTAATGGTTTACCAAGAGGATGTAATGAAAGTTGCCAGCCGATTTGCCGGACTAAGCATGGCAGAGGCCGACATATTGCGGAGGGGCATGTCGTGGAATTTTAAAAAACGCACCGAGTTTGCCGAGGTACGAGACAAGTTTTTTAGCAATTGCCTGGCCAAAGGCTACTCAGAAAATGTGGTAAGCGAGATTTGGAAACAGATTGAAACCTTTGCCAGCTTTGCCTTTGCTAAGGGACACTCGGCAAGTTATGCTGTAGAGAGTTTCCAGGCGCTCTACCTAAAAGCGCATTACCCCGCAGAGTATATGGTGGCTTGCATTAACAACGGTGGCGGGTTTTACTCCAGAGAACTCTACCTGCACGAAGCCAAAAAGTTTGGCGCCAAAGTATTTGCTCCCTGTGTTAACCGCAGCGATTTGCTCTGCAACATCCACGGTAAAACCATTTTTCTTGGCTTGGGAATGATTCAGGGCTTGGAGTTTAGGTTGGTAGAACGCATCCTAAAAGAACGTAAGCTTAACGGGCCTTATGCCGATTTGGATGATTTTTGCGATAGGCTGGTTTTGGGCATTGAGCAATTGAGCATTCTAATTCGCGTGGGAGCCTTTAATTTTAGTGGCGTTGATAAGAAAAAACTGCTTTGGCGAGCCCATACCCTACTGGCCACAGAAACTTTAGTGGCAGAACCCGCTCCCAAACTTTTTAAACCGCAAAGCAAAAATTACAGCTTGCCAGAGCTATGGCACCACGATCTGCAAGATGCTTACGACCAGATAGAGTTATTGGGTTTTCCCTTACAATCGCCTTGGGACTTGCTAAAACACAAACCTACTGAGCAATTGCTGGCAAAGGATCTCAACCAGCACATCCAAAAGGAGATTTGCATGGTTGGATATTTAGTGCACGTAAAACGCACCAAAACCAGCAATGGGAAAATAATGCACTTTGGCACCTG
>JBMYJC010000474.1:0-1401 GCA_049594055.1 Luteibaculum sp.
TTATTTTGGTTTTCGGGTGCTAATGCGCTTGTTTAATGCGGTAGGTTCTTCCAACCAAAACAAGCAGCGAGAGAATCCGAAACCCAAGTCAGGAAATAAAAACGTTAAAGCCAACTACAACAACACTGATATTGAGGATGCCGACTACGAAGAGATAAAGTAGGAGGGCATCCTCTTTTTTTTGAATCCAACCCAACAAACCACCCAATATGATTTCCCTGAAAGATTTTGCTCGCAAGTGCTTGATGCCACACCTTGTGCCACTGGCTCTACTTATCGCGATTGGTGTAATTTACTTTTTGCCTGGTTTCCAGGGCTATAGCCTAAAGCAGGGCGATATGAAAAACGCCAAGGGAATGGCGGGTGAAGCCATTTATTACCACGAAAGCACGGGAGATTACGCCTGGTGGAATGCCTCCATGTTTAGTGGTATGCCCAATACCCAGATCTGGGGAGATTATGAAGGCAATTGGTCTAAATACATTGTACGCCTTTACCAGGTGGTGCCTATGCCTTTTGGAATTTGGATCATGGCAGCCATTTGCATGTACATCATGCTCATTCATTTCAGCATAAACCGATGGCTCAGTTTACTGGGAGCACTGGCCTACGGTTTTAGCTCTTATTTACTCATTATCATAGAAGTAGGACACGTTACAAAAGCACTGGCCTATGCCTTTATGCCCTTGGTTTTTGGTGGGGTTGTTTTACTCTTTCAAGGCAAGAGTTGGCGCGGTCTGCTATTCTTATCTCTGGGGATGACCCTGGAATTGGGGTCTAATCATGTGCAGGTGACTTATTACCTGGGAATGCTCTGCTTGATCTATGTGATTTTTAAAGCCGTTGAACTGGCTAAAGAGAAAAACCTAAAAGGATTGGTTAGGCCGGCATTGCTTGCTGCAGCGGCCGTAGTAATTGCGGTAATGTCCAACTTTCCGGTTTTATATAACACCTTGGAGTATGGTAAATTCACTACCAGAGGCGCATCCAATGTTACTATCAATCCCGATGGCAGCTCTAAGGAAGCCGACCAAACTGATGGATTGGATCGCAGCTATGTTACCGCTTGGAGTTACGGTTGGCAAGAGAGCTTATCCTTTTTTATACCCAATGCGGTTGGTGGGGCAACCGGGGCTATAGGCAATAGCAAATACCTGGAGAAAGCAGATCCAAGGTTTCGCCAGAATATTGCGCAATCCAACCATTATTGGGGTAACCAGAGCTTTACCTCGGGGCCGGTGTATGTTGGAGCCGGAATATTCCTATTAGCGCTTTTAGCCTTGGTTTTTGTGCGGGGTCCGTTAAAATGGGCGCTTTTTGCAGGAGCAATCATGTCCTTCTTTTTAGCGCTTGGAAAAAACTTTATGCCGCTAACCAATTTCTTTTTGGATTACCTACCCG
>JBMYJC010000475.1:0-1398 GCA_049594055.1 Luteibaculum sp.
GTTCATCACCGCCTCCTTTGAAATCTGAAGGAATTCGGGATCTATTAAGCCGAATAGAATCCAACCAAATGCTTTGTCTATTACTAAAGAAATAACAATGATTATCATGAGGTTCACAAAAAGGGGAAGGAATTTAATTGTACCTCCCTCATCCTTACGAATTCGCAGGGCTAAAACTATGTGTATTACCAGGTAAATTAGCCCAGTAATTCCGGCGAAAATGGCCCAACTGTATTGAGAATTTGTAAGGGCAGTAGGGCCCATTAAATACATTACAATTCCAATAAAAACGCCTACTAAACCAACAATGGCGCCATACTTAAATGTATTCTGTGAAATCATGGATTTTGGGTTTTGGCCAAATATACACGAATTGCCTTTTGAGAAAATACCCGGAATGTAAGTTGCCACTTGGTTGTTCTGAAGATATGCTTACTTTTGCCCGGGCAAGTCTCTTACGACCAGCTCCTGCTGAACTCCCCCAGGTTCGGAAGAAAGCAAGGGTAGGCGGTTGTAGCGGTGCGATAAGAGTAGCTTGCCCCTTTTTTTTCATCTTGCAATTTCATGCAATATTCGGCCCTCATTACAGGAGCATCATCAGGCTTAGGAGCGGAAACCGCAAAAATCTTTAAATCCAGAAACTGTAGAGTTTATGGCACTAGCCGAAAAAGAGAGAGCGGTGAGGTTGCTGATGGTATAACCTGGATTAAGCTGGATCTTTTGGTTCCAGAAAGTATTGAGGAGGCCTGTTCATACATCCAAAAAAATATTCCACATCTCAATTGCATAATACACAATGCAGGAATAGGATTTTTGGGGGCGGCCATGGATTCTAAAAGTGCGGCCTTCCAGCAATTATTTCAAACCAACGTTTCAGGTGTAGCACATTTTAACGCAGGATTATCCAAATATATCCTGGCGCATAAGCCTAAGTTGCTATTTGTGAGCTCCATTGCAGGTACCTTTGGTTTAAATTACCGGGCAGCATATGTTGCCTCTAAGCACGCACTAGAAGGTTATGCCAAATCTTTGCGGATGGAGTTAAAAGAAAGTGGGGTAACGGTTCAATTGGTATCTCCGGGAGATGTAAAAACCAAAATTGCCAATTCAAGATTGGTTCTTGAGCCTAAACCAGGAAGCCCCTTTCATTTGCCTTTTAATCGGGTGGTTAAGAAAATTGATGAAGAGGTAAAAGCAGGTTTAAAACCAGAAGAAGTAGCTAAAGAGATTTTTAAAATTGCCATTAATGGCGGCAAGCGCTTTAAATATATTATTGCAAAGCCTTTACAGAAATTATCCATTCTATTGTACCACGCGGTACCATATGGCTGGTTTGAGAATTTAGTTATTAGACATTACAACCAATAATACAAACGATGAAGTTTTTTATAGACACAG
>JBMYJC010000476.1:0-1394 GCA_049594055.1 Luteibaculum sp.
TACGATAATCGCTTACTTCGCTGCTTATATGGGCTGGGTGGAAGACTACACCGATTTAACCTGGGAGAAATTTCTGTATGCCTTGCTCATTTTCTCGGGCGTATTTTTGGTAAGCGTTAAAAAACGGGCCTTCAAAATTTCATAGATTTCAGCCACTACCAATTTCAGGTTCTAGACTTTTTCCATAGGAACCGTGCTGATTGGCACATCATTCTGTAGCTATGAAAACCTTGATTTTATGCTTGCTACTTTTGGCTTTTGTGGGGTCTAAACCCTTGCAAAGTCAAGAGACTTCAGACAGTACAGCGATCTGTGCTCTAGCCAAAGATTATTTAACGAATTACCAGTACGAAAAGGCTTTAAATGCTTTGGATAGCTGTCCAAATGCAGATTCCAATAATGTAGAATTCCTGGGGAAAAAAGCCTTTTGTGAGCTTCAATTAGGCTGGTTAAAAAAGGCTGAAGCGACCTATCTTAAAATTTTGGAATTAGACACGCTTGCGCTTGCTGCGAGAAATCAATTAGCGGGGCTTTATTTAAAAAGGAATCAGTTGGACAAAGCGCTAAGGCAGTACAAGAAATTAGTAAACATAGACTCCACCAATAGCTATTACTACAAACGTTTAGGCGACATAAGCTTAAAAATGGGAGAGGTGGCATCTGCAATTAATTTTTACGATTACTCGCTCTACCAAAATGCAAAGGATTTAGAGGTCATTAGCACCTTGGTTAAAATATATCAGGGTCTTGAGTTGTACGCCCAGGCAGATTCTTTAATTAACCAAGGATTAGCTCTGGATTCATCCGATACGGAGTTAATTTTATATCAAGCCAAAGCGGCCTATAAACTGAAACGTTACGATGAGGTTTTAAACTGTGCCGAAAAAATATTGGGCAACTCCCGCGATACCAGCACTTACCTTTTAAAATTATTGGGAGTTGCAAACTTTCATGAGAGCAACTATGCTTTGTCCATTAAAATGTTGGAAAAACTAATAGACCAAAAAGCGGATTCGGAGATTATCCATTATTACCTCGGATTGGGTTACAGAGAGCTAGGAAATGCTCAAAAGAGTATCATGCATTTTAACCTGGCCATTTCTTTAGGGGTATCAGATTATCTGGCTACTTATTACACCAATCTAGCTATCACACTAGAAGAAATGGGAGATCACCAAGCCGCAATTCGCGCTTACCAGGCAGCGTATAAAAGCTCCAAAGATGAGATCCTGCTCTACCATCTAGCAAGAAATTATGATGCCTATTACAAGAACAAAGAGACCGCTTTGCGCTACTACAAAATGTATCTGGCATCAAACGACACCGACAACGTGGCGTTTAATGATTATTCTAAATACCGTATTTCGGAATTAAAGGCCATAGTACACTTCCAT
>JBMYJC010000477.1:0-1391 GCA_049594055.1 Luteibaculum sp.
TATTGAGCGGGCAAAACAGTATGCTAAAGACAACAAAATAAGCGTCTCTAAATTAATTGAGGCCTACCTCAACAGTTTAACTAGCGGGAAAGGAGATTCCAAGCAAATAACTCCTTTAGTACAAAGCTTATCAGGAATCGTGAGCATCGATAAAAATTACGATTACAAAAGAGATTATTCAGATTTTTTAATGAGCAAGTACAAATGAATCGGGTATTAATAGACACCAATATTGTACTTGATTTATTGGCAAAAAGAGAGGAATTCTTTCCAGCGGCAGCGGAAATTTTCTCTCTTGCAGATAAAAATGAAATTAAGCTTTGCTTTTCAGCGCTTAGCATTGCCAATACCCACTACATGCTAACCAAACTCACCTCGCCAAGGGAAGCCAGAGAAATTCTAAGAAAATGTAAAGTGCTCGTAGAAATTTTAAGTCTAAATGACAGGGTAGTGGACCTTGCCCTTAGTGATCTGAAATTCCCGGATTTTGAAGATGGACTTCAGTATTATTCGGCATTAGAAAATTCCGTTGATGTCATTCTTACCCGAAATAAAAAGGACTTCAAAAAATCCAAGTTACCCGTCTTAACACCTCGGGAATACTTATCTCAGATAAAGTAAACAGTTGGTATAAGGACTTTTTAAATCAGTGCTTTTGCAAGTATGCATGAATGGGGAATTGCTGTTCACTAAATCTCTGTTTTTCCGGTTAGCAATGTGAGTGCAAAGTCTCCTGTCCACCCCTAAACCTTCATCTTTACCTTTTCCCAGCTTTTTATTTGCCAGGTAGTGTGGGCTTCGGCTACCAGGTTTTTTTCTACATCGTGCAGATTAATCTTAGCCGTGTAAAGCACCACACCCTCTTTTTCTAAAGGCGTTTTTAACTCTTGGTTCAACGCTTCCTCGCTTAATTCAAATGTGGCGGTGATATCCGATTTGCCCTGGTAGAGGTAATTCACCTTCATTTCCTGCATTATCAAGCGGTATTTTGCAGGATCTAAGCGACTCAGTAAAAGCAATCCAGAGCAAAACTCTGCTACGGTAGCCATTGCACAGGCGTGAATGCCTTTTATGTGATTTAAATTCTTGCGTTTGTAGGGAATAAAACTCTGGGCCTTATTGTCGCTTAACGCAATTAGCTTAATTCCGTGTGGACTGTTAAAAGGGATGCCCAGCTTTAGAGCGAAATTCAGTTTTTTTAATCCCCAGGCGCTTGTTTTCGCGTCTTCAAACAGTTTGGCTAGTTTCTTCAGCATGTTTTTCCAGTATGGCTTTTAGGTTGGGCTTAAAGTAGTTTTTTCCTTTCAAAACCTTTCCATCCTCCCTTAAAATGGGCTTGCCATCTTTCCCTAACTTACTCATATTACTGCTGTGGATCTCGTTAAAAACAT
>JBMYJC010000478.1:0-1371 GCA_049594055.1 Luteibaculum sp.
CGGGGCCCGGAGTGTTTGATAACTTAAAGGAATTGGCCGCTATTTGCCGCAAAGAAGAGATTTGGTTGCACGTTGATGCAGCCCACGGTGGTTTGCTTAAAATGTCTGAGCAATACAGCTATCTCCTGGAAGGAATAGAAGAAGCAGACTCCATCACCATCGATTTTCACAAGTTGGGATTTACGCCAGCACTTACTACAGCCGTGCTCTATAGAAAAGCCTTAGACTCCTACCGCCCATTTACGCAAGAGGCATCCTACTTGTGGTCAGAGGAAGCGGAGGATCCGGGAATACAATCGGGATTGAGAACTTTGGAATGTACCAAGCTCATGATGGGCCTTAAAGCCTTTGCCAATTTGGTTTGGTTAGGGGAGGATGAAATGCGCCGGATGATGGACAGTTTAGTATCTCAGACCCGTGATTTTGCCTCATGGTTGCAAGATCAACCCGGTTGGGAACTCTTTCAATATCCAGAAGCAAACATTCTCTGCTTTAAATCGACAGATTACAGCGAAAAGCAACATAAAGAAGCCTTAAAAAGATTGGTCGCTAGCGGTACCTATTACATTGTAAGCACGGTGATTGATGGCCAGTTTTATTTCCGTATTACTGTAATGAATGTTTACACGGAGGAAAGCCATTTAAAAACATTAATTGAACAGCTAAAACAGCACTTAGATGAATGCAAATCGTGAGACTTTGGTGGTTGGGGCATCAACTAATCCCCAGCGATATAGTTATCTGGCCATAGAGCGTTTAAAGGCCAATAACATAGATTCTATTATGGCGCTTGGATTAAAGCCAGGCGAGGTTTTTGGAGTTCCCATAGAACAAGAATTCCCGAAAAGAAGTGTGGATACTGTAACGGTTTATGTGGGACCAAAAAATCAGGAGGAATTGAAGAATTATTTGGAAAAGTATCCACCCAAACGCATCATTTTTAATCCGGGAACGGAGTCAGATTTAATGCATAATCCAGCCTTAAAGGAAACCGAGGTATTGCCCGCATGTACCCTGGTTATGCTGGCCAGCAACCTATATTGATGCTTAAACACGAATTTCCTGGCCCAGCTTTTTTTTACGCATAAGGAGAAAAATGTAGCCCAATACCAAGCTTAAAGCTGGGTTAAATCTGGGTTAAAAGCTTGGTTTTTAGCGTAGGTAAAAAAGGGATAAATGCCTAACTTTAGGTTATGAACCCTAGTCAAACACCCCTGTCAAACAAGGATTCAAGACTTTTTGAAAATCCTGTCCTTGAGAAGATCTCCAGAACTCAGAGTTATCCCGTTATAGCAGCCTACTGTATCCTTTCCATCGCAGTTTTTGTGGTTGGAATATCCTATCACCGAATTGGCATTTTGGTAGGAATTG
>JBMYJC010000479.1:0-1334 GCA_049594055.1 Luteibaculum sp.
TGAACAATTAAACCCGAATTGGCAACATACTTTTTTTCCTCCCAAGTTTCTATGTAGCAAAAACCTACAGCCGTCCCCGTGGAATCTAAAGCAATTACCGCCTTTCCCTCAGACATTTTTAGCTTGATGTATTCTGGATTTCTTTTTGCTATTCCGGTACCCCTAATCTTTGCGGCATCTGCCATCATTTGACAAATAGCTTCTGCATGGATATGATGTACCTCGGTTGCAAGGCATACGAGAACCTTCATGAAGTTCAAATTTTAAAAATGAGAAATGAAAAATGTGAATAAGGCCGGGCACATAGCTCGACAGCGACAACGTATAAACCCCTTAGGGTCTTCGCACCGCAACAAGACTCACCCTATACCTTCGGGAAAGAAGGCTAAAAAGGATAATTAGGCTGTCTTGAAATGCTTTCATTGCGTAGCGAAAGTAATATTATTTTTTAGATCTGTAATTCACTTACATTATTTCCTTAAAAATTACTCTTTCCCAATTTTTATTTCACCCACTCTAAGAAAGCATGGAAAAAATCCGCGCTGCAATCAGATCTAACACAATTAGAATGTTAGGAAAAGGTTAATTTGCGCTTAACAAATTATCACCATGTTAAAAGTTACCACTACCCTAGTTTTTGTGCTTTGCCTTACCTGGTTTTCTGGCACTGCTCAAAACCCCTTGCGTTTTTACAACAAGGTATTTCCCGCCAACAGCATCAGCATTGATACCAGCTTGGTTTATGGAAGCAATTACGTTTACAACGCCCTGGAAGGTGAGATTGGGTTGACCGAAGAGGAGCAAACCCTGGATATTTACTTTCCTCCCTTATCGGATACCTTAAAGTCCCGCCCCTTGATTATTTGGGCCCACGGTGGCTCCTTCTTGGGTGGAACCAAAGACGATGCCGACATTGTGTATTTCTGTAAAGAGTTTGCAGAGCGTGGTTTTGTAACTGCAAGCATTAATTACCGCTTGGGTTACGAGGCTCCTATAGATTCCATAGCCGCGGTAAGAACTGTGTATCGAGCATTGCAAGATGGAAGAGCAGCTGTTCGTTTCATGCGATCAGTGGCTTCTGAATACAACATAGATACCAATCGCATTTATTTTGGCGGAACCTCTGCCGGGGCATTTATCGCTACCAATATGGTTTACCTCAACTTACCAGAAGAAGTACCTAGTTATGTGGACACTTCCGAAAGATTGGCTATAAACAGCGATCCGCGTTTTGGATTGGACGGCATTGAGGGAACAACAAATGATCTTTCAAATTCTTCCGAGATACATGGAGTAATCAACTTTTGCGGTGCAACAAAAACCCTGGCTTGGAT
>JBMYJC010000480.1:0-1333 GCA_049594055.1 Luteibaculum sp.
GAGCTTTATCCACCAACAATTGCTCGGTGGTTAAGGTGTATTTTGTTTTCTCGTAATTTCTAAATCCATCAGCCATGGGTTCTAGAACTGCCATACCATCAATATCGGTTTGTTCTTGGGTAGCATCAGTTCTACCTGGAGTAAATGGAACGGGAATTGAATACCCAGCCTTTTTAGCGGCATCTTCCACCGCTGCAACGCCACCCAAAACAATTAAATCCGCCATGGAAATTTTACGAGTACTCTTATTATTAAAAGATTTTTGAATTTCCTCCAATTTGTTGAGCACCTTTTTCAATTGCTGCGGGTTGTTACACTCCCAATTAATTTGAGGCTCCAACCTAATTCTAGCTCCATTTGCACCACCTCTGCGATCTGAATTGCGGTAGGTGGAAGCAGATGCCCAAGCTGTTTCAATCAGTTCCTGAGTGCTTAAACCTGCATTTAGCAACTCCTTCTTAAGTCTATTGATATCAGTAGAATTTACTACCGTGTAATCTCTGGCTGGAAGGGGGTCTTGCCAGATAAAATCCTCCTTGGGGATTTCAGGTCCTAAATAGGTGCTTTTGGGCCCCATATCGCGGTGGGTTAGCTTAAACCAGGCCTTGGCAAACGCCTCATTAAACTCTTGAGGATTCTCTAAAAAGCGTCTGGAGATTTTCTCATAAACGGGGTCTTCGCGCAGAGAAAGGTCGGTTGTTAACATCGTTGGTTTGTGCATTTTGTCTTTATCAAAAGCATCAGGAACCATTACTTTAGGATCTTTGGCTACCCACTGGTGTGCGCCACCAGGGCTTTTTGTAAGTTCCCATTCATTTTCGAAAAGGCTTTTAAAATAGCCTTGGCTCCATTTAGCTGGGGTAGCGGTCCATATTACCTCAAGGCCCGAAGTGATTGCATCTTTACCTTTGCCTGTGCCATAATCACTTTTCCAGCCAAAACCTTGTTCTTCAATAGCTGCCGCCTCGGGTTCTTTGCCCATGTGCGAAGTAGGTGCCGCACCATGAGTTTTACCCAATGTATGTCCTCCAGCAATTAAGGCCACAGTCTCTTCATCGTTCATTCCCATTCTTCCGAATGTTTCTCGAATATCCACTGCTGCTTTTACAGGATCTGGTTCACCATTCGGTCCTTCTGGATTTACATAAATAAGCCCCATTTGAACTGCAGCAAGGGGTTTTTCCAGTTCTCTTTCATCTGAGTAACGCTTATCCGCAAGAAACTCCCTTTCAGGTCCCCAGTAAACATTGCTGGCAGGTTCCCAAACATCTGTTCTTCCACCTGCAAATCCAATAGTTTGAAAACCCATGGATTCAAGGGCAACGTTTCCGGT
>JBMYJC010000481.1:0-1292 GCA_049594055.1 Luteibaculum sp.
TTTACCTACACATTTACAGTAAGCGATACGCTCGACAACGAATCGCAGATCGCAATTGATGTGATTGTTGTACCAGAAAACAATGGTCCTATATTACGGGTACAAAGAGATTACAGTTCTGTTGCTAGGGGGATTGACCGCGGTAATGATGAGGTTGAAGCAGGTAAAGAGGCCTTTTACACCATTGATGCCAGTCACGATTCCAGGAATCTTGCTTTGCTTGAGGTGTTAGACAATAGCAATCAGGTGCTTTTATCCGAAAACTTGTCTGGCTCCAATCACCAAACAAGCTTTTCCATTTCCAGTAGCTCTGGAAGCCAGTCAAAAATTACCAGAAAGGTTCGTCTTACCGATGAGGATGGCTTTGTAAAGGAGGACATTGTCGTGCTGGAGCCCTATGTGTTAACACCCTTAAGCATCAATCAAAATTCACTTGTAAGTGAGCAGCATGGTAGCATCCAATTTGATCCACAATGGCAATATTACTTTTGGTCTAGTTTGGACAACGAAAAGCTAATTGGGGTAAAGGATGGAGAAGATTTATATTTTGAATTCCAGGGATGTGAAACATCCATTTACCAAAACCAATCAATTAGGGGGCGAGAACTGAGAAAAGCAGATAGTCCGTCCCAGGGCGGCAATAACCCGTTTTATTGCGGAGCAAATTTAGAAATTGTCTACGTAGGCAATTGTGTTGCAAGTGTAGGCCTCTGCGCATGCGAAACCTTTCTTTTCTATCCAGCAGCTAGTGAAGACAATACCGTATTCATACGCGTTTCCTCATTAACAAGAAACGATCAAGTGAGTATAAATTCTATTGAAATTGAGTTGATTGAAATGACTGTTTACTGCAGTACAGGAGGTAACAACCCATCCACTATATCAGGTTCACTCAGTCTTAGTGCCAATTAAATTTCGAGGATTGGATTATGCGATAATTACCCATTTTTTAGAAATGCAGGTATTATAAAAAGCGCAGTTAATCCTCAAAATAGCGCAGTAGGGCACTTAAAATTAAGCCTTCATAGACAATTGTCTTTTTTCGCATAAAATGTCTAAAAAATGCGAAAAAGCTTACTCTTTACCTTAAGTGCCCTTTTAATCACCTTCTGTGCTTTAGCAGGCGGTAAGAAACTCAAAATAGGAGCTTCCGAAAAGGATGCTGAAATCTACTTGGATGGAAGGCTAATTGGTAATGGACAGGCAGAGATTTTAGTTCCTAAAAACTCATGCTCCATTGTAGAAATTAAAAAGGTTGGTTTTTTAACCGTAGAGCGCTCCTACTGCAATAA
>JBMYJC010000482.1:0-1279 GCA_049594055.1 Luteibaculum sp.
AGATTTTTTCCAGGCTGGAAAAATGCCATTGTTCCTGCAGCTCGTTTAATCGAATTTCAAGCTCCAGCTTAAGCAGTCGAACCGTACTATCGCTTGCCTGCTTTAGCATTTCGCTCACGGCCATGAAATTGGGCTTTTCGTTGCCCTCAATAACCGCTGCGTTTGGTGCAAGAGATACTTCGCAATCGGTAAATGCATAGAGTGCATCTATCATCTGATCGGGAGAGACATCATTGGGCAAATGCACCAAAATCTCTACTTCCGCAGCGGTGTTGTCCTCTATTTTTTTCACCTTAATCTTGCCCTTATCGTTGGCTTTTATAATGCTCTCAATAAGGCTGGATGTGTTGGTGCCAAAAGGAATTTCTACAATGGACAGGGTGCGTTTGTCCTCCTTTTTAATTTTGGCTCTAACCCTTACTCTGCCCCCGCGCAAGCCATCGTTGTAATTGCTAACATCGGCCATTCCGCCGGTTGGAAAATCGGGGTAAAGGGTAAAAGATTTGCCTTTTAAATAGGCAATAGAAGCATCTATTAATTCTACAAAATTGTGTGGAAGGATTTTACAGGCCATCCCAACAGCAATTCCTTCTGCTCCTTGCGCAAGTAATAACGGAAACTTAACCGGAAGATTGATTGGCTCTCTATTTCTTCCATCGTATGAAAGTTGCCATTTGGTGGTTTTGGGGTTAAAAACCACATCTTTTGCAAAGTTTGAGAGTCTGGCTTCTATGTAACGCGGTGCTGCGGCCGAATCTCCGGTTAGAATATTCCCCCAGTTTCCCTGGCAATCCACCAAAAGATCTTTCTGACCCAATTGCACCAGAGCATCTCCAATGGAAGCATCACCGTGCGGGTGGTACTTCATGGTATGACCAATGATATTGGCCACTTTGTTATAGCGTCCATCATCCAGGTCGTCCATGGCGTGGAGAATTCGCCTTTGCACAGGCTTTAATCCGTCCATAAGAGCCGGAACGGCCCGTTCTAGAATAACATAGGAAGCGTAATCTAAAAACCAATCCTGGTACATACCAGAAACCGGTATTACCTGTCCCATTTGGTTTGCTCCAGAGTTATCATTTCCGTTGAGTTCCTCGTTGTTCGGGTTGTTTTGTTCTTCTGACATTTGGCCGCTTTGATCTGCTTTATTCCGTGCAATGCAATCCTACAAATATAAGCTCCCAAAGGCTTTTGCAGCGGCATATCTCCCGAAAGAATACCAACAGTTGTTGATAAGTGTCAAGCGATTGAGCCTAAATGTTTAAGCACCTTAGCT
>JBMYJC010000483.1:0-1278 GCA_049594055.1 Luteibaculum sp.
TTCAGAACGCACTACTGAACCCCCATTGGAATGGGCCAAAAACTGCGCTCCATAACAAATTCCCAAAACGGGGACTTTACCTAAAAAGGGAGTTAAATCCGGAACTGGAGCATCTTTATCATGAACGGAAAAAGGGGATCCCGATAATATCAGTCCTTTTAATTCTGCATCCACCTTTGGTACTTTATTGTACGGGTGGATTTCACAATAAATATTGAGTTCCCTAATTCTTCTCGCAATGAGCTGGGTGTATTGCGAGCCGAAATCCAGAATGATGATGGATCGCTGCATGTGCAAATATATTTAGGCCAAATAATTTGAAGACCAAGATCTGGGCAAGTTTTCCACAGACCATGGTTTAGGGCAAGTAAATTACTTTGCAAGTAGAATTTAAACCGCCACTTTCCTGCAAAATGAGATCAAAAAAACTAAAGCCGTGTTTTGCCAAATAATGCAAGACATTTTCGCTCCGCTCCTGTAGTTTTCCTTCGGGAAAAAGACGCTCTTTTACACTAGCTATTTGGTTTATTTCTGTTTCCTGCCGGTCTTTTAGTCGCTTCTTTAACTTTTTAGAAAGAGAATCCAGGAATTTTTCGAAGTTTTTGGATTGCGCTTCTACCGAACTCACCAAGGTTGGATCAATCGCCTTTACTTTCTTTTCAATTGAAACAATCCATTCTTCTTTTTTCCGCAATTCCGCTCCAAAATCGATTAACTCAGTATCCTGGGTTTCTGCTAAATGCTGATTGATTAAAAGCTGTTCGTCCAGAAAAATCTCTTCTGCCGTAATGTTCAGTTTCTGTAACTTTTTAGCTACCCCAGAATCCACCAGCTGAAAGGTGTTCCTTAAAATCAAATGCGGAAAGGAAAGCCCCGCATCTTGAAACATATTCTTTAGCTGCAACCAATACGCCAGTTCTCCACCTCCACCAACGTAGGCCAGATTAGGCAAAATGTATTCCTGATATAAAGGTCGTGTTAAAACGTTGGGACTAAAGGCTTCGGGACTATTTTCTAATAAATCCAATAGCTCTTGTTTGGATATTTTTTCCCCGCTTGGATGTAAGGTAAAATGGTCTTTTTCACGATCAATTCGCAAGCGCTTACCCGCTTTAAACAAAAAGAAGTTGCAAGGCCTTGGCTTGGCTTGCACCTTTAATTCATCTGGAAAAGATGTAATAGTTTCCGAAACTTGAGTTTCTACAAAATTGCTCTCCAATTCCTTTCGAATGATGGGAGCAAATAGGTGTTTTAGTTCCTTCTGATCTGCATTTAACG
>JBMYJC010000484.1:0-1271 GCA_049594055.1 Luteibaculum sp.
TTTAACACTCCCGACTTTATTAAAAAGGCAGCCATAGAGGCTATTGAAAATAATTATTCAAAGTACCCGCCAGTAAATGGTTTCCTGGATTTACGACAGGCGATTTCCAAAAAATTTGAGCGAGATAACGGTTTGCACTACAGCCCCGATGAAATTGTTGTTTCTACCGGAGCAAAACAATCCTTAGTTAATGTGGTACTCTCGTTGGTGGGAAAAGGAGACGAAGTGATTGTATTTGCCCCCTACTGGGTTTCTTACAAAGCCATGGTGGATTTGGCCGGAGCAGAACTTGTTGAGCTCTATGCTGGGGTAGAAAAAGACTATAAGGTAAATGCGCAGCAATTGGAAGCCGCCATCAACCCGAAGACGCGCTTAGTGATGTTCTCTTCCCCCTGCAACCCCACAGGCTCAGTTTACAACAAGGAGGAGCTGCAAGCCATAGCACAGGTAATTGAGAAAAACCCTCAGGTTCTGGTAATCTCTGATGAGATTTACGAGCACATTAATTTCCTTGGAAAACACGAAAGCATCGGGCAGTTTAAAAACATCCAGGATAGGGTTATTACTGTTAACGGTGTTAGTAAATCATTTGCCATGACCGGTTACCGGATTGGGTATTTGGGCGCACCCAAATGGGTGGCAGATGCAGCCAATAAACTGCAAGGACAGTTTACCTCTGGGGCCAACGCGGTAGCCCAAATGGCCGCCAAAGCCGCAGTTGAAGCTACACCGGAGCAGGTGCAATACATGAAAGATGCTTTTGAAAAGAGAAAAAACCTGGTTTTAAACCGATTAAGGGATATCCCCGGATTTAAGGTAAACGACCCAAAAGGCGCCTTTTATATTTTCCCAGAGATTAGCGAAATGTTTGGACGCAAAACTCCACAGGGTAAAATAATTGAGGATTCCGCAGATTTCTGTAATTACATTCTTGAGGAAACCTATGTTTCTGTAGTTACAGGAGCTGCATTCGGAGCCCCCAACTGCATGCGTATTTCATACGCCACTTCAGAAGACTTATTAGAGAAGGCACTAGATCGAATTAAAATGGCTGTTGGAAAACTCAGCTAATCCCTCCCGCAGCTTTGCTAAGCTATTTTTACTATTTGTGTAAGGCATATAGAAAGGCAAACCAAGAGGTAAAACCTTCTAAAAATAGCAGGAAAATAGGCCTCATTTATTCCTTGTAAAAGTTTCCTTCTTAAGAAATAGCTAAGTAAAAATAAGCCAATTGCAAGCCAGGTTAATACATCCAGGAAAACATGAAGCTC
>JBMYJC010000485.1:0-1256 GCA_049594055.1 Luteibaculum sp.
AAAGAAGTAACCGGCAATAATTTCCAGTAAATTTTTAAACCCGGATTTCATGTGTATTTATTCACCGATTTCGGCTTGCAATTTCTTGCTTAAGGAGTTAAAAACCAACTTATAACTGTGGTCAATCAGCTTAAATATCAAGGGGTCTGGTACCAAGCCTTGCACGTCAACCGAATTCCAGTGTTTTTTATTCATGTGGTAGGCAGGAAAAATCCCTTCAAACTGTTCGCGCAGCTCAATAGCGTATTCCGGATCGCATTTCAGATTCACAAAATCGAAGTTCTCAATCTCACAAAGGGCAAATATTTTTCCCCCAACGCGATAAACCAGAATGCGATCGTCAAAAGGAAAGTCCTGGCTTATCCCCTTCTTTTGCATACAGTAATCATTAAAGATTTCTGCATTCATGTGCCTTAGTAATTAAGTGGCAACAGCTTGGAGTCCTTTATCTTGCGGAGAACTACCATGGTTTGCATATGGCCTATCTCTTCAATTTCTGCTAATTGCTCGCGAATTAGGCGCTCAAAGTCTGCAATGTCTTCTGCATATACCGTGAGCTGGTAATCAAAACTCCCGGTAACCTGGTAAATCTCAACAACCTCGGCAATCTGCTCTGCTTTAGCTAAAAATTTAGCTGCTGCATCTTGTACCTGTCTTACCAAGGTTACTTGGATAAGCGCCTGGAGGTGCAAACCCAGATCGCGTTCGTTTAATTTGGCGTGGTAAGAGGTTATGATACCTGAGCTCTCTAGTTTCTTAACACGCTCTAATGTTGGTGCAGGAGAAAGGCCTATTTCCTTGGAAAGGTTTAGGTTGGATATTTTTCCATTTTCCTGCAATACCTTCAGTATTTTATAGTCGGTAGGATCCAAATTTTGATTTTTATCCATTGCTTCTCTGGTTTTTTATTGGATAGATGACGGGCCGTGAAGGCACTGCATCGTTTTCAAAAGAGCTTATCATTAAGTTTAACCAATACCAGCCATCGCTTGCATTGTCGGGTACAAAAATGAGTTCGGTAATCGTGCGGTGTTTACCTTTTTCGTCCAAAGGCTTTTCCCAAAAAGCACGGTGTGCAAGTAGCAATCCACCATCGTGTTCACGGTCAACCGAAGGCAAATCCACCAAAACATGGTCTACCCCAATTTCTCTTAACCAAGCCAAAGCTTCTGGCTCGAAATATGGTGGATTGGTGTTGGAGTAGTTTTTTCCCAGCTTTTCACGGTTATTGGGAAGGGTTCTAATAATTACCGCCT
>JBMYJC010000486.1:0-1247 GCA_049594055.1 Luteibaculum sp.
CTCTGCGTGAACTTAAATCCTGGAAAAAAATAGCTGGAAAGCGCGGAGTTTTTTACCTGCGTCCAAAGCGATACCCCACCCGAAACTGCCAAAAAGGCGAAAGTATGGCCATCCTTTTTTCCTCTTTAAGGTATCCAACTTCCCTTAGTCTAGGAGCATCCGAGAAGAAAAACCAAGAAACGCTTCTATCCTGAATTAGCCCATTAAAAGTTTGGTACACCATGTGCTTGTGCCTCAAATCTATTCCTCCCAGGAAGTCAACAAATACCTTGGATTTATTAGTTAAACGAACTTTCCATCCCAATCTCCACAACCAAACATTTACATTCTGGCTCCTCAATCCTTCAAATCGGTAATCACCAGAGCTTCCACTCACTTCCAATCTTTCAAAGTTCCAGTTTCTCCTGAGAATTTCGGTATAAAAGCTGCTTTGATCATTAAATTGATATTCAAAATTTGCACCCAGGGCATACATCCGGTAAAATGGAACAGCATGGTTAAAATAATCTCCAATGAACAGGTAGTAGTTGTTCATTTCTCCCGATTTTTTCATCCGGGGTTTATACTCCAAACCAATACCTAGCTTAATCTTAGCATTTATGGGGGTGCTTACAAAAAGCTCTGCACTTTGAAATAAGAGAGTATTTAAGGGTTTGGTAGCTAATTCTAAGGTTTGCCCCCATGCACTGGAGTAAAGAAAAGTCAGAAATAATAGAAGGCTTTTCCCAGGAAGCTTCAGCATGGTCTAATCTTGCGTAAGCGATTTAAACACTTCCTCCAAACTACGCTCTTCGTTTTTCATTTCAAGAACAGCCAAATCTCGCCCTACTGCAAAATCAAAAACCGATTTCCTAATATCTACTTCCTGGGCATGCTCTACAGCCCATTGGTTTTCTGATATGCGCTTTACCTTTTTTACCCCTGGAATTTGCAGGATATATTTTTCACCCGTTTGGCCAGAGAATTCTACAATCAAGACTTTGCTTTTCCCTCCTTGTTTTACAATCTCGCCTACCTTATTATCTGCAACAATGTTCCCCTTGTTTACAATGATCACCCGGTCGCAAATGGCCTCAACTTCCTGCATGATATGGGTGGAAAGCATTACGGTTTTTTCTTTTCCAACCGATTTGATGAGCTCTCTGATTTCTACAATCTGATTAGGATCCAGTCCGGATGTAGGTTCGTCTAAAATTAAGACCTCAGGGTCGTGGATTAAAGCTTGAGCCAATCCTACACGCTGTCTG
>JBMYJC010000487.1:0-1177 GCA_049594055.1 Luteibaculum sp.
GAGGCCGCTCTGTGTAAAAAGGATTGCAGTAAATGCCAAAACGGCCAAAAGCGGAATTTCAAAGGTCATATCTAGAATTTTTGAAACAGGTTAAAATGATTTTCCAGCAAAGTAAGGGTATTCTCATCAAGGATTTCCCCACTGTCGGCATCCAGGAGGCTTGAAAACTGCGATAGCTTAGGCTTAGCCGAGAGTACCTCCACTTTTAGGTAATGTAAAATTCCAGTGAGGTGGTCCATACCGCGTAGGTTTCCTGCCTTTCCACCCGAAAGGCCTACTAAACCCGCTCGTTTCCCTTGAAAAAGTGGCGGAGGAACACAGTCTAAAAATGCCTTTAAAATGCCTGGGAAACTTCCATTGTACTCTGGAACAATAAAAACAAAGCGCTCTACAGCGGCCACATATTGCTCCACCATTATGTCGAACTCATAGTTTTTTCTTCCATAAGCTGCGCTAAAGGCAAAGTCAACCGGCAATTTGGCAAGATCCAACACCTGAGATTCCTCACCTTTTTGTTTACAAAGCTGCTGGTAGTGCAGAGCCACTTTGTTGGAGTTACTATTGGGGCGGTTAGTTCCGCTAATTATACTGATCATCTTTTCAACAACTGTACATAACTAATCGCGGCCAAAATATCATTTATCCATAATGAAGCCCTAAATTTGTGCGGATGGCGCTTGCCAAGAATTGCTAATTCATTTGGGTAAAAAACCCTGTAAATCCTGGGAATATAATTTGAAATATGGGTAAAGTAATCACCATTGCAAACCAAAAAGGAGGAGTTGGAAAAACCACTACTTCCATTAACCTGAGTGCAGCGCTTGGGGCATTAGATTTTAAAACGCTCATTATAGATGCTGATCCACAGGCCAATGCTACTTCCGGGGTAGGTTTTGATCCCAAAGAGATTGAGAACAGTATTTACGAGTGTTTAGTGGATGGGATTAATCCCCGTGATATCATCATGGAAACCGAGAATCCCAACTTGTACATCCTTCCTGCACACATCGATTTGGTTGGAGCAGAGATTGAGATGATCAATATGCCCAAACGCGAGTATATGATGAAGGGCGTGATTGAGAAATTTAAAGACGATTTCGATTTTATCCTGATTGATTGCTCACCTTCCCTTGGACTTATCACCCTAAATGCCCTAACTGGTTCCGATTCAGTAATT
>JBMYJC010000488.1:0-1174 GCA_049594055.1 Luteibaculum sp.
CCTATAATCTGGAGGTCATTCACAGTGGCTTTGCTTGCTTTGTTGGCCAGCTCATTTGTGTGCGCTTTGGTAATTGGCACATTTTTAATTCCCAACGATCCGATAACCGCTCTGGTTTATGCAATTCCCTTGTCTATCATGAGTAGCGCCATTATCATCCCCTCTGTAATTGGACTAAAGGGGGATAAGAAAGAGTTTATGGTTTATGAAGGAACTTTTTCGGATATCCTCGGGATTATGTTTTTCTATTTTTTGGTTGGAAATGTTGGTCGAGAGGATACGACCGAGGTGGTGGCAGAAATTTCGGGGAATATTTTACTCACCATCGCGCTATCCATAATATTCAGCTACATTCTCGTGCTGATTTTCCAAAAGATAAAAACCCAGTTAAAATTGTTTCTACTTATAGCGGTACTAACAATGCTGTACGCCATTGGGAAGAAATTTCACTTGTCCTCGCTACTTATCATTTTGGTTTTTGGTCTAGTGCTCAACAACAGAAAAATCTTTTTCAGAGGCTTTTTAGATCGTTTAGTTGACAAGCCTGCCGTGCAGGAAATACTCAATAATTTTCACCTGATAACCATTGAAACGGCCTTTGTAGTTCGCACCTTCTTTTTCGTAATTTTTGGAATGAGCATTGTGCTATCCAGTCTATTGGATGTGCGATTCACCATTATTTCATTGCTTATTGTGTTAGGTTTATATGCGGTGCGCTGGGTAATGTTAAAAGTGTTTGTAGGTAAGGATATTTTACCAGAGCTATTTATTGCACCTCGAGGCTTAATTACCATTCTGTTGTTTTTTGCAATTCCAGCCGAGCTAAAAAGCGAGGAGTTTTCCGAGAGCATTTTACTTTTTGCCATTCTCGCTACCTCCATAATTATGAGCTGGGCACTGGTAATGGACTCCAGAAAAAGACACCATATGTTGGAGGTGGAAGATGAGATTTTAACGGAAGACCCCGAAGAGGAAAATGGCCGACATAATGATATGAATCATGGGTCTGAAGAAGGCGATTCTCAAAGCCTGCGCGGGAACGCCTAGAATTTTTATATTGCCGGGAAAATAACCCCTCCGATGAATTGCATAATAGTAGATGATGAGGAAATAAGCCGTTTGGCTATCAAAAAATGTGTGGAGCAAACTTCCTTCCTTAATCTGGTTGGTGTTT
>JBMYJC010000489.1:0-1170 GCA_049594055.1 Luteibaculum sp.
GATCCACAATAGCAAAGCCATTAAAACACAATAGCGCTAGAATCCCGGTTAAGAAATACCAAGCAAAACTCTTCTCATTTCCGGTTAAACCGTATAACGCTACCGGCAGCCCTAGTAGAATTAGAATAACCAAAATCCCCAGTAAACCACTACCGGGTTTAATTGCTTTTTCATTTTTCGTTTCCATATATATTTGATATCATTTTGATACCAATATAAAAAAATATTTTTCATGGATGAGAAATAACTTTGTTACTGCCTCATTAATATTTCATCCCAAGACTTTACCCAGATGGGCTTGTGTTGTTCTTATGAAAATCGAGTTATTCTTGAAAAAAAGGAATTGCCAGGCTATCCCGCATTGACCGATATGCATTAGAATTTTGTGACCAATAAGGCTGCCGAGTAAGCTCCTTTAATTCTGCATAGGTTGAGGCTTCCATTCTAACAATTCCTGAGGCATCCAAGCTCTCCTCAGACCATTGAAAAATGGTGTACGGCACT
Organism: Luteibaculum sp.; assembly: GCA_049594055.1. Lineage (GTDB taxonomy): Bacteria > Bacteroidota > Bacteroidia > Flavobacteriales_D > Luteibaculaceae > Luteibaculum. Next base: position 505 of record JBMYJC010000489.1, read on the forward strand.
TTGGTATCAAAAATCCATTCGTAACGATTTCCTTCCGTTATAATGGTGTAGGCGTAACTGCTATCCTGCCTTTGAAGTGTAGCTTGAGCGGCAAGAGCTTGCAAACTTTCGTGTTGGTAGCGACTCAGCTCCAAGCTTTTACAGAATTGAATTTGACCCTGGGGTAGCAATTCGGGGTTCAAGCGGATTAGTGAAAAAACCTCGTCTTGCAACAAGGTCGGATTAATAATTTCGGTATTTCTTACCTCCTGCTCAAAGTAGGAGTAACTTTCCAGCTTATAATCCTTATCTCTACGGTTCATTTGCGCGTAGGCCTGCCCACACCAGTCCTGAATAGAACAGCTAAGCTTAGCGGCTGGCTGCTTTACACTGGTATTAATGGGGACAAAGCAGGAGGTCATGGTGCTGTAATCGTAAATTCCGGTTGTGAATCGCTTTATCAGGTTGGTTTTCAGCACGTTGTAATCGCTACTCTTTTCACTATCCGCTTTTACCTGTAGCCTTCCATTAAAGGGTTCTGTTACCGTAATGAGCACTATTCCCCCGTTACGAGATTGCCCATAACGGCTTTGTTTAAGATCGTACACTGCCAATTCTGCCTTACCATCAAACCAATGACCCGCAAATTCCTTGCTGGCATTCTCTACAGGTTCATAGATTCGCGCT
>JBMYJC010000490.1:0-1165 GCA_049594055.1 Luteibaculum sp.
CGAAGCGGTAATTAGCCGCTGTTGGTTGCAGCCCGAAAATGATAATGCTCCGGCACCTTTAGGCGGATACAACAACAATTATAATCCAGAGGAATTGGATACCAACGGAATGGCTTTGTCGCTTAATGGTTGGCAGCAGGTGCACAACTCGGTGATTAATTTGGCCGATGGAGCTTTTAATCGCGTAAAGCAAGTCCTTCCAAAAAATGGCTTCCAGGAATATGGACATTCTTTTTACGCGCACTTTTCCTACCAGCCTTTTCACGGAATTCTGGGCTATAGGAATTTTGTAATCCAGTTGCGCGATGGGTCTTACAGGCAGTTTGTGCCCCTTGTTTCTCATTCCTCAACAGACCAACAATTTTACATCTGCAACCTGGATGGCAGCAATAGGGTAGATTTTACCTGGAATAGGGAAGATTATGCATACAGTGACGGTGACATGTACTTTTCCATATTGAATGGCAATAAAATTTTGCCGCCAGAGTTTGGTCCCGCGGCTCAGTCCTACGACCTCATCTTTACCCGCTACTACAACGAAGATCCTGATGTGGCCGATTACCTTCCCGGAGTGCTTTCTCCATTTTTTACAGGGGTGGATCAGTTGGATGACATCCAACCCTGCGATATAGATTTTAACACAGCCGATTACCAAAGCGACAACCATGTAATTATTGGTGATGATTGGAAAATGGAGCTCAGTGAGGGCGTATTTGGTGTGGAGCCCGGGCGCTACTATTTGGTACAGAGTCAGGCAGGAGGGGAGTATCTCCTGTCATTTTGCTCCTATGATGCTGCCCAGGGCACATACGAGTTTCTGGTAAAAACAAGGGCAGAATTTGAGGCGGAGCAATTGCAACCTGTTGCAGCCTTCACCTTAGATCAATCAAATATTTGTCCGGGAGAATCCGTACAGTTTATCAACACCTCAGTAGCGGGGGAGTCTTTTGAGTGGATATTTCAAGGCGGAAGTCCCGCGAGTTCCACAGAAAGAAATCCGCTTGTGCATTTTGATAACAGCGGAACTTTTGGTGCTGCGCTAACGGTTAAGTCCTGTTCTAATGAATCCAGCACAAAACAGGAATTGGAGCTGGTTGAGGTACTGCGCAACCCACTTCCCGATTTTAATTTCTCCAGCAATGGGCTTAACGTTTCATTCAACAAT
>JBMYJC010000491.1:0-1157 GCA_049594055.1 Luteibaculum sp.
AAGCTGCTCAGCAAGGAGGTGATAAAATTACCACTGAGGATTATATCAACCAATGGAAGGCCACTGCTGTAAGAAACATGCAGGAGTTTGGTATACCCGCTTCCATTATTCTGGCTCAAGGAATCTTGGAGAGTGCATCGGGCAACTCCAGATTGGCTACAAAAGGAAATAACCACTTTGGAATAAAATGCCACGGCTGGCAAGGCGATAAAATCTACCACGATGACGATAAAAAAGGAGAGTGTTTTCGGGTTTATGCCTCGGCTGATGAGAGTTTTGCCGACCATGCTAATTTTCTGAAAGGGAAATCGCGTTATGCTTTTCTATTTGATTATCCAGCAGATGATTATAAAAATTGGGCAAAGGGCTTAAAAAAGGCAGGCTATGCTACCAACCCAAAATATCCGCAACTCCTTATTGCAATCATAGAAAAGTACGGGTTGCACGAGTACGACAAATGGGATAAAAAGGAGTTGGAAAAACTGCCTGAGAACCCTAAAAAACCCGCTAAACCAGCTGTGAAGCCAGGTCAAAATGTGGCTTTGGATAACAGTGTAGAGGAGCGGGTAATTACCTTAGATCGCAGTATTGACCAACCAATTAATCGTATCAACAGCATTGTTGCAAAACCCGGAGATCGCGTTGCAGAGATTGCCGATGATTTGGATATGGCCATATGGCAAATAAAAAAGTACAATGACGTTTCAGAAAACTATCGTTTTGAGGCGGGCGAGATAGTTTATATCCAACCAAAAAGGCGCAGGAATTGTGAGTTGAAACAACACCAGGTAACTGCCGATGAAAGCTTGAGAGATATTAGCCAAAAGAGCGGAGTAAAAATGAAGCACATCCTGCGCTTAAATCGCCTGGAAAGTCCCCAACAAATAAAGGAAGGTATGCAACTTTCTCTCTGTAAAAAGGTGAAGAAAAAATAGGGTTTTCCCCCAATTTCTTACCAACTTTTCCCAGCTCTATTTTTTGAATTTTGGCCCGTTTGCATCTTAGTCTTAATCTGGGATCCAATGGTAGTTGTGTGGATTCCAGATCTACGCTTCGCTTCGTCTGGAATGCGATGGTGCTTTGCATTTTGGCGGTATCTGCATCCCAGACTTGATCTGGGATCCAGCGGTAGTTGTGTGGATTCCAGATCTACGCTT
>JBMYJC010000492.1:0-1145 GCA_049594055.1 Luteibaculum sp.
TTTACAATTTCTCCAGTTGCTTTGTTAAACAGGCCAGGAGCATGCCATGTGGTGGGATCTCCCGTTTCTGAGAAATGGTAGCCTTTTCCTTTTTTAGTTAGGATGTGCAATAACTTAGGTCCGGGAATATGTTTTAAATCTTCCAGGATGTCTGTAAGTCGCAGAACATCATGCCCGTCAACCGGACCAAAGTATCTAAATTTTAAGCTCTCGAATAGGTTGCTTTGCTTTAGTAGGGAGGTTTTTACGGCAGTTTCTACTTTTTGGGCAATTGCTTGTGCATTGGGTCCAAACTTGGAGATTTTACCCAGTAAGTGCCAAACCTCATCCTTAACCCGATTGTAGGCTTGTGAAGTAGTAATGTCTGTAAGGTATTCCTTAAGTGCGCCCACATTGGGGTCTATAGACATGCAGTTATCGTTAAGAACTACCAGCATGTTAGAGTTTTCTACTCCCGCGTGGTTTAATCCTTCAAAAGCCAATCCGGCCGTCATGGCGCCATCGCCAATCACTGCTATGTGTTGTTTTTCCTCCTGTTTCTTAAGCTTGCTGGCAACAGCCATCCCCAGAGCTGCAGACACCGAGGTAGAAGAATGTCCTACACCAAAGGTGTCGTATTCGCTTTCGCTTCTTTTTGGAAAGCCGCTAAGTCCTTGATATTGTCTGTTCGTGTGGAATTGATCCCTTCTTCCAGTTAAGATTTTGTGACCATAAGCCTGGTGGCCGACATCCCAAACAAGCTGGTCTTCGGGGGTATTAAAAACGTAGTGCAGGGCAACGGTAAGTTCTACCACTCCCAAGCTGGCACCAAAATGGCCTCCTTTTACAGAAACCATGTCTACGATATAATCGCGTAGCTCTTCGCTAATTTGGGTAAGCTTTTCTTTGGGGAATTTTCTCAGGTCCTCGGGATACTGAATTTGAGAAAGAAGCTCTCCTACGTTGATGTCTTTCATGTTCTAAAAATAGCTGCAAAGATAGCAGGGTTCAATTACTAAGGTATTAAACTTAAAGAGGGACCAAATGTTTATTTGCGGAGCACCGCATAAAGGTTGTGTTCATCTTCCTTTCCGGAGAGTACAACGTTTGGATACAACTGAAAATTGTAGCTGCTTAAGTGGTCCATCGCTAAATAACATTCCTCG
>JBMYJC010000493.1:0-1129 GCA_049594055.1 Luteibaculum sp.
GAGTCGTACCAAGACTGCGAGTATTTGATGTTGGGGAATCTTGAACCTGGTATACAGGAAAGCGTAATCAAGCAATTGAAGAAAAAACCCAAACTCATTGTAATGGACACCATGAATTTTTGGATGGACATTGCATTGGATCAGCTCAAGAAAACCATTTCGCAGGTTGATGTTTTGACCATTAATGATGAGGAAGCACGTCAATTGAGCGGAGAATATTCATTGCCTTTAGCCGCGAAAAAAATCATGGATTTGGGTGTGAGAACCTTAATTATTAAAAAAGGAGAGCACGGAGCCCTGCTGTTTGGAAAAGAGGGGATGTTTTACGCGCCTGCCTTACCTATGGAACTTGTGCAGGATCCTACCGGGGCGGGAGACACTTTTGCTGGTGGATTTATTGGTCACCTGGCCAAAACTGGAGATATAAGTTTCTCCAATATGAAAAAGGCCGTAGTTGCAGGTTCTGCAATGGCCTCTTTCTGCGTGGAGAAGTTTGGTACAGAAAATCTTTTGGCCTTAAGCGAAGACCGTATTCAGGGACGTATCCGTGAATTTCAACAATTGGTAAGCGCAAACTAAAGTCGTCTTACTTTAACCCAAAGTGTGTAAGGTGTGTCGCTGTAAAAGGAGCCCGCGTCTATCAACTTTTCGTTGATGGCAGCTTCTAGTTCAGCGCCCAATGGTTTTAATTCAGCTGAATAATCCAGGAGCTGCAATTTGCGATCCTCATCTATTGAAAAAACCACCCACATTTTTTCTTTTGCCTTTGCTTTTAGCGCCAGTGGCTTTACCAGGGCTTCCACCTCGCTGCGCAATTGGTTGAAGTTAAACTTACTTTCTTCTTTGTCATCGCCTCCCGCGAAGGCTAAGCTGCTGCCAAAAAGCAGAACAGCTGCTAGGCATAATTTGATTAGATCTTGAGTTTTCATAGCCGTAGTTTTTTAACGTTGCTACAGCTAAGTACGGGGAGAGAAAAGGCTATTACTTCAAATTTCGGATCAGTGGTTAGGAGCGAATGCAGAACGGCAAAAAATGGGGATAATTAACAGATTAATGAGGGGCAACACATTGATTATCAATTATTTAGGTTGATTAACATGACCGCCAGTCATAGCTTTATCCCATCCTC
>JBMYJC010000494.1:0-1120 GCA_049594055.1 Luteibaculum sp.
TTTTTATTTCCTGACCATAAACGCTGAAGGTGGATAGACAGGTTATAAGGACCAAAAGCTTTTTCATGTTACTATGTCTGCTTGTTTTAAACATTTCACTGCGGCACGGTGGCTTTTCAAAGTAATTCAATTAATTTTTTGGGCTCCTCATTTTGGAAAACAACCTACGCATAAATTGCACGTCATCTACCATAAAAGGCGTAATGCCTTATTTTTGAATTAAATGATCTAATTTTAAGATTTTAAGTTTAGAAAAGAGAGAAGTGATTCGGACATTCTTTAAATATTTTTTAATTCAGAGCCTAACTTTACTTGTGGCCAAATCCACCCAGGCGCAATTAGCGGTTACGGCCAGCAATAATGCTGCTCAATTGGCTCAACTATTGGCGGGGCAAGGGGTTACGGTTACCAATGCTACCCTAAATTGCGCGGGTACGGCTGCTGGTAGGTTTACGGGTGGGCAAAATGCATTGGGTTTTACATTAGACGAGGGGATTGTTTTAGGTACAGGAAACGTAACTGCCCCAAATGCGGGTGGATTGGTGTGTTTGGGTACTGACCACGGACGAGCGGGTTATGCTCCGTTAAATTCTATTGCCAGGGCCACAACCCAAGATGCGTGTCGCTTGGAATTTGATGTAGAAGTGACCACCAACCAACTGGAGTTTAAATATGTTTTTGGTTCGGACGAATATCCAGAGTACGTTGGTTCCTCTTTTAACGATGCTTTTGGATTTTACATTTCTGGCCCAGGCATTGCCGGAACCCAGAACATTGGTATATTACCCGGAGGGGCCAATCCAATTACCATCAATACGGTTAATAATGGTGATAATAATAACGGTCCGTGCACCAATTGTCAATTTTATAGGGCATCTAGGCAGGGCCCTACTGGCCTAGATGGTACAACATCCGTTTTAACGGCAACCGTAAACGTAATTCCTTGTGAAACCTACCGCTTCGTATTGGCTATTGCCGATGCTAGTGATGGTTGTTGGGATTCCTCTGTATTCCTTGAGAAATCTTCGCTTGTATCTGTTGGTGTAGATCTTACCCAGCCCATTGTTTCAGGAAACCTGGGTGCAGGTAGAATTTACGAAAATTGCGATAGCGCAACTTA
>JBMYJC010000495.1:0-1092 GCA_049594055.1 Luteibaculum sp.
CTTTTACTTTGTCTTCAAGGACTTCGAAACTTGCGTTTACCACCAAGTTCTGGGCTGCGGCTTCCAGTAAAAAAAGGGCAGCAATTAGGGATAGAAAAATTCTCATAGGGCGTTATTGTTTGTAGTTCTTTACCGTGTTTACCATGGTTTTAATATGCTCTACAGGCGTATCGGGATAAACACCGTGACCCAAATTAACAATGTAATTTTGAATGCCGAAAGCCTGAATCATTTCCTTAACCTTTTCCTCAATTAAGGCCGGACTGCCATACAGAACGCAGGGATCTAAATTTCCTTGTAAGGTCTTGTTGCTCGCCCATTTTCTTGCCAACTGGGGATTAACACTCCAATCTAAACCTAAAACCTGACAATCCAACTTGGCCATTTCTTCTAAGGAAAACCATGCTCCCTTGGCAAAAACAGTAACTGGCGCCTCATGAATCGCATCGCAGATTTGTTTGATATAAGGCAAGGAAAATTGATTAAAACTCTCTGCGCTAAGCACTCCTGCCCAGGAATCGAAAACCTGTACAAGGTTGGCACCGGCCGCAATCTGCGTTTTTAAGTAGTGTATGGTAAAGTTGGTGATCTTTTGCAGTAGGCGGTGACTGGCCTCGGGGTTTTTGTACAACCAGGCTTTGGCATTGCTGAATGTTTTGCTGCCTTTACCCTCTATCATGTAAGTAAAAATGGTAAATGGCGCACCGGCAAAACCAAGCAGAGGCACGCGATTATCCAGTCTTTTTTTGGTTTCTTTTATTGCATCGGTAACGTAGGCAAGACTTTCCTCGGCTCCATGCTCGTTTAGAAGCTCAATATCTTTTTCACTTTTAATGGGATTGGGAAATACCGGCCCCACAGATTCTACCATTTCGTAGTTGCAACCCATTGCTTCTGGAACTACCAGAATATCGCTAAAAATAATGGCCGCATCTACGCCTAAAATATCAACGGGCTGTACGGTAACTTCAGCGGCTAAGTCTGGAGATTTCACCAATTCCTTAAAGCCAGAAACCGAGGCGCGAACTGCGCGATATTCGGGTAAAGTTCTTCCGGCCTGGCGCATAAGCCACACGGGTGGACGCTCTACCT
>JBMYJC010000496.1:0-1083 GCA_049594055.1 Luteibaculum sp.
ATTAATTTTCTTGGCAGTTGTAATGCAACCGATGTTTTACAAGGGTTGGATTATGTAGCATCAGTTGGTGCTGCAGGAGATGTTGCTAACCTGAGTCTTAGCTTTTTTAATACGCAACAAGCTCTCAATAATGCTATTGTAGCGCTAGGTACACAGGGTATTTATGTTGCAATTGCTGCGGGAAATAACTCGAACAATGCATCGGGCTATTCTCCTGCAAATGCAAATGGCATTAATGTTTACACCGTTTCTGCTATGGATGCTAATGACCAATTCGCAAGCTTTTCAAGTTTTGGAAATCCACCAGTTGATTTCTGTGCTCCAGGGGTAGATATTTACTCTACGTACACGAATAATGGTTACAGCACACTGTCTGGCACCAGTATGGCAGCGCCTCATGTAGCTGGTTTATTGCTTATAAACAATGGCGCATTAAATTCTGATGGATTTGTGTTAGGAGATCCGGATGGAGTTGCAGACCCCATCGCGCATAAGTAGATTCCAAGCACGATCATGGCGAAGGAGAACCCCGGGAAACCCTGGGGTTTTTCTTTTTATGGTGTTTTGACGTTTAATCCTAAAAAGGCAAATCTCCTGGGTCTTCGCCATCTGACTCAAGCCCAGAATCTTGTGGTATAGGAGCAGCCTCTGAGCTTGGGCCGTTTTTATCCAATTTCCAAGCCCGTACATCGGTGTACCAGTTGCCATTGTATTCGCGGCTCTCAATGTTGATAGATACCGTAACCTGTTCTCCAACCTGTGGAGAAAATTGGTCTATTTTATCTCCCCACATGCTGATGCAAACTTTTTTAGGGTACTGATCTCCAGTTTCAATCACAAAATCTTGTTTGCGCCACTCGCCATTTTTACCGTTCCCACGCTTTAAATCCAGGATATCGATCACCTTGCCGCTAATTTCCATGCTGTAAATTTTATGCAATGGTACAAAGCTAAAGGGCTTATTACAAAAGCAGTTTTCCACGCGCACTTCAAAACCAAAGGACTTTCTCTTATGGTTTTCTCTTCCGCCTGGCCAATTCCCGCATACTGCTCACCTCATCGCTTTCATCCAAAATTTCTTTT
>JBMYJC010000497.1:0-1071 GCA_049594055.1 Luteibaculum sp.
CGTACAACACGATTTTTCCTTCAAAAATCCCATCGTGGCTTTCAAAGGAGATGGATTTCATGTTAATGCTTAGCTGCTGGGAAATGGTTTTGGTAATGGAATGCACCAAGCCCATGTCGTCAATACCTGTAAAACGAATTCCAGCCTGAAATTCCACTTCATTATCCGAGTTCCACTTGGCCTTAATGATCCGATAAGCATAGTGCGCCATTAATTGCACCGCGTTGGGACAATTTTCGCGGTGAATTTTTATACCATCGTTAATGGTGATAAACCCGAAAACCTTGTCACCAGGAATAGGGTTGCAACATGGAGCCAATTTGTATTCAAAAGCCCCAGATTTGTCTCCAATGAGGATAACCTGGTCTTTGTTTCGATAATTGGTAACCAGGGTAGGAGTATCTTCCTCGTGCTCTTTTTCAATCTTCTTTTTGGGAATCTTGAGGTTGCCGTTGCTTATTTTCAGCTCCTTTATTAGAGCCAGATTTATTTTGTCTTTGGCAATGCGATAGTAGAAATCAAGGGCACTTTCCTCCCCAAAATATTGCAGTAAAACACTAATGTTTTCAGAGCTGAAATTTACTTTCAGGTGGTTTAGCTTGCGTTGTAGTTTTTCTTTTCCGTCCTCCCCAATGCGCTTTTTCTCCTCCTTAAGCTCCTGTTTAATTTTAGATTTCGCCCTGGCGGTGGTTACGTATTTAAGCCAATCTTCTTTGGGCTTTTGCTTGTCAGAAGTGATAATCTCTATCTGATCTCCACTCTTTAACTCGTAACTCAAGGGCACCAACTTGTGGTTTACTTTGGCTCCAATGCAGCGGGCGCCAATTTCTGAGTGAATCTCAAAAGCGAAATCCAGGGCGGTGGCGCCCATGGGTAGGGTCTTTAAATCACCGTTGGGGGTAAAAACAAAAATCTCGTCTGCAAAGAGGTTCAGCTTAAACTCGTCAATAAAGTCAAGCGCCTCGTCATCTGGGTTTTCTAAGAGGTCTCTAATTTTTGTGAGCCATAAATCCAGGTTGCTCTCTGTTTTGGAAGTTTCCTTGTATTTCCAATGCGCAGCGTACCCTTTCT
>JBMYJC010000498.1:0-1056 GCA_049594055.1 Luteibaculum sp.
GACATAAATGGAGTTAGAAATTGGGCTTTTGGATTTGAGTTTGAATCGGATGATTGCACCGATAATAACGCAACTCCTGTAACTTATACTGGCTCTCAATTAATGACCTATGTAGCTAATCCCAATAACGATGCTACTCTGCTTAAAATGGATCAGAAACCAAATCCACCGGGAGGCCTTTTCTACGCTGGTTGGGATAGACGAGATATCAACCCTTCTAGCGCGATAGTTTTTCATCATCCATCAGGGGACATAAAGAAGTTTTCTAAAGATGATGGCGGTATCACCCAAAGCCCTTATCTAGATGTACCTGATAGATTTAACACCTGGAAGGTGCAATGGGATTTAGGAACCACGGAACAAGGATCCTCGGGATCTGCTTTAATGAATGCACAAGGGAGAATCATTGGAACTTTAACAGGCGGAAAAGCTTCTTGCAGCAATACCACAGAAAATGACTATTTCGCAGCGATAAAGGAGGTATTTGATTACACGCCTTTAGACAGCAGTAGCTCATACGCGCCATGGCTGGATCCAAGTATATCCAATGTTCAGGTTTTGGATGGCTATGATCCTAATGGCACTAAACCTAATATTGACTTAAGTATTCGTGGGATTTATGGTATGCCAGCTGTGGTTTGTGGGGGAAATATTTCTCCGCGCATAGATATTTTTAACGCGGGTAGTAGCAATGCGAGCAATGTTGTGCTTCGCATAATAGACCTTTCAACCAACAGCCAAATTGCCGAAGCCAACCTGGCAAATCTGGCATCTAACAGCAACCAGGTACTCAGCTTTGCCAACCTTAGTGTTAGCGGAAATAAAACCTATCGAGTGGTGGTGAGCTCTTCGGGCACGGATGGCCGCCCTTTTAACAACCAAGCCGAAGTTCAGGTGAATTCAATTAACGGGGATGTGTATAGTTTGGAGATTACCTTAGACGACTACGGCAGTGAAAACCGCTGGGAAATTCTAGATAAGAACAATAAAGCAGTAGCCGCGGAGGGGCCATATCAAAACAATCTAAAAGGCACCTCCATCAACCGCCAAATCTGT
>JBMYJC010000499.1:0-1025 GCA_049594055.1 Luteibaculum sp.
AATGTATTCCAACTGATAAAGGTGGGTATTGTAAAATGAGAGGAAATGATGGAAATAAAATTTATAAAGATGGAGAATGGGTAGGGACAGGCCAATTGGTAAATAACACAAGCAATAATGGTGTACCCTATGTTCTTACCAGTTCAGGAAATGCCGCACCAACGTTTTTTGATGACCCCATTTTCGCATTTGAATTCAATTACGAAAGCATAGATTGTTCGAGAAAAATCCCCCGATCAAAAACATATACCGGTGCCATTTCTCGGGTGTATAGATCCAACCCGGATTTTGGTTTATTGGAAATGCACAAAATTCCGGTTTTGCTCGATGGTATTTTTTATTTAGGGTGGGATTTAAGCACAATATCACCAGATTTTTTCAGGATAATACATCATCCAAGAGGGGATATAAAATCAACATTTAATGGTGACAGTGGAACGGTTGAAATTCCAACCTTCTTCAATGGCCAAAGAGCTCATAACTGGATATTTTCCAGGTCTACGGGATTTATTCCAAAAGAAGAATCTGGAGCTGCCGTCCTTGATAACAAGCTATTGATTAGGGGAATTATTCCAAATGGCCAGAATATTACAAGTTGTAACGGAAATAGCACTGGATTATTTGCTTCCAGGATTGATTCTGGGTTTAATGCAACTATTAGCTCACCCCCTACCACCCAGGATAGTACACGCTCACTCAGGCTTTGGCTAGATCCCGCAAATACCGGCTTAGATTCTTTACCTGGTTTTAACCCCGATAATCGCCCAGAATTAGATTTGGCCATTGAGCAAGTGCGCCCAGACCCTAACATCCTATGCGGAGAAATGCCCCTAGATTTAAATGTTAGGGTGCACAACTCCGGCACACTTACCATTTCTCCCGTGCGTTTTCGGCTAATAGACAGCTTAAGCCTGGATACCGTTTATGAAGGTCAATTAGCCGAGGCGGTATCTGGTAATCAAAGCAAAGTTCTGCAGTTAAAAAACCTGGAAATCGATAGTAGTTTTTCTGGATACATAGAGGTC
>JBMYJC010000500.1:0-923 GCA_049594055.1 Luteibaculum sp.
CTGCTGCCAAAACCCAACTGGGCTTTAATTGAAGCCTGGAAAAAAGGAGAGACTGGCTTCCCTATGGTGGATGCCAATATGCGTTGCTTAGCACATACCGGATGGATAAATTTTAGAATGCGGGCCATGCTGGTCTCCTTTTTCTGCCATTACCTCCTTCAGGACTGGCGCTACGGAGCGCATCACTTAGCTAAATTGTTTTTGGATTACGAACCTGGTATTCATTACCCGCAATTTCAAATGCAAGCAGGAACAACGGGGATAAATACCATCAGAATGTACAATCCAGTCAAACAGGGGAAGGATCATGATCCAGAAGGAAATTTTGTTCGGAAATGGGTGCCCGAGCTGGAAGCGGTACCCGTAGAGTTTATTCATGAACCGTGGAAAATGAGTGAAATGGAACTAAAGATGTATGGATTGGAACTAGGGTTTTACCCGAAACCCATTGTAGATCCAGAATTGGCCCCTAAAGAGGGGAGAAAAACACTATGGTCTTGGAGAGCCCAACCCCAAGTGCGAAAAAACATTCCCGCTATAGTAGAAACCCATACGCGAAATCCTAGGGAGCGCATAAAGAATACTTGAAATGGCTAGATGAAGATGCGTCTGGAAATAACTAAAGGGCAAAGGAGGACTAGCTGGCGAAAATAGATTATTGATAGGCAAAATTGCTACGTACATTCCTCAGGAATCAAAAAAAAGACTCCTTAATCCAGAGGGTGAAATTTGAAGTTACCGGGTGCTATGCTATTTGCTTATGTATAAAACTCCAAACGCCTTAATCCCAAATTATGCACTAGAGTATAAATTGCCATTAAGGCAGACGAAAGCTTTGCTTTGTCTGGGTTAACCCTGACAAAGCAAAGCCTTCTCGGAGGCGTTTTTCGTCAATATTCAGGAGAAGATTTTGTTGGTTATTC
>JBMYJC010000501.1:0-604 GCA_049594055.1 Luteibaculum sp.
AGGCGAATGAGCGAGGGAGGTGCAGTCCTAGATTTTTCTTTGATTCTTTCTTTTAGTTCACGCCATATTAAATTTTTAATCGGTGTTCATGAACCTTCGGTTTTATCAATGAAAAAGAAAGAATAATAAATCCCAAATCATTCCGATGGCAACTGGGATTGGGATGCGATGTACTGAGCTTGACGAAGTAAGGATTAAGGGAGAGGAAAAATAGAACATCAGTAAGCACAAGGCCTTGATTTAATCATCCCCCTTTAATTCCCCCTTAGTAAGGGGGATAAGAGGCAGTATCGGCTAGAAAACCTGGGGCTACTTGAATTCCTCCCTTTCGGGGAGCTTAGGAGGGGCCTTGAAAGCTGAGAAGCGGATGATTTGAGAAACTGAGAAGCTGAGAAGTTGAAAGCTAAAAGGGCCAAGCTGGAAGGGAGAAAGTTCGGAGCTCGTAGCTCGTAGCAAACCGAATCTGCATTCCAGACGAAACGAATTGCATTTGCAATGCTGACAATCCGAAGGATTCGTCAGTAGTGAAGATCTGGAATCTATTGTCTAGCTAGAAGCTCGAAGCTGAAAGCTCGAAGGAATAGGAAAAGTTGAGAAGCTGATG
>JBMYJC010000502.1:0-555 GCA_049594055.1 Luteibaculum sp.
TCACAAACCATTATGTCAAAAATCATTTATACCCTCACAGACGAAGCCCCAGCATTAGCAACACATAGTTTTTTACCCATTGTAAAACGCTTTGTTTCTGAAGCTGGAGTTGAGATAGAAACAAGAGATATTTCCTTATCAGGGCGCATTTTATCTCAGTTTCCAGATTATCTTACCGAGGATCAACATGTAAATGATGCACTAAAGGAATTAGGAAAACTAGCAAAAACACCAGAGGCTAACATCATTAAGCTTCCTAACATTAGCGCTTCTATCCCTCAGTTAAAGGCGGCAATTAAAGAATTGCAAGAAAAGGGTTATGCCCTACCTGATTATCCATCCGATGCCCAAACGGATGAGGAAAAAGACATCAAAGCAAGGTACGATCGTGTAAAAGGATCTGCGGTAAACCCTGTACTTAGGGAGGGGAATAGCGACAGAAGAGCCCCTGGAGCTGTGAAACAATACGCAAGAAAACACCCACATAGCATGGGTTCATGGTCAGCGGATAGTAAAAGCCATGTTTCCTCCATGTCAGAAGGTGATTTTTACGGT